>JASFUV010000041.1:0-7816 GCA_050050155.1 Acidimicrobiia bacterium
CCCAACGACGACAAGGACGTCATCGTGGAGCTGCGGGCTGCGGCCGGCGGGGACGAGGCGGCGCTGTGGGCCGCCGATCTCTACCGGATGTTCGAGCGGTTCGCCGAGCGGCACGGGTGGACGATCGAGTCGATCAGCTCGTCGCCGACCGACGGTGGCGGCCTCAAGGAGGCCACCTTCTCGGTGAAGGGCAAGGGCGCCTACTCGCACCTGAAGTGGGAGGCGGGGCCGCACCGGGTGCAGCGGGTCCCGAAGACCGAGTCGCAGGGCCGCATCCACACTTCGATCGCCACCGTGGCGGTGCTCCCCGAGGTCGAGGACGTCGAGGTGGACATCCAGGACGGCGACCTCGAGATCGAGACGATGCGGTCGCAGGGCCCCGGCGGGCAGTCGGTCAACACCACCGACTCGGCGGTGCGGATCACCCACAAGCCGTCCGGCATCGTCGTGTCCTGCCAGGACGAGAAGTCGCAGCTGCAGAACAAGCTGAAGGCGCTGCGGGTGCTGCGGGCCCGCCTCTACCAGCAGCAACGCGCCGAGCAGCTCGGGGAGCGATCCGAGGCACGGAAGGCCCAGGTGGGGAGCGGGGAGCGGGCCGAGAAGATCCGCACCTACAACTTCAAGGAGAACCGGGTCACCGACCACCGGGTCGGGGTGACACTCCATTCTCTGCCCGAGATCCTCGACGGCGACTTCGACGAGTTCCATCTCGCCCTCAACGCCCGCGACGCCGCCGACCGGCTCGCCGAGGACCTCTGACCGCGTCGGGGCGGCGTAGCCTGCGGCCATGATCGCCCCCGAGGCCCTCCTCGCCGCATCGGATCTTCCCCGCCACGAGGCGGAGCGGTTGCTGCAGGCGGTCACCGGGAGGAGCCGGGTGGCGCTGCTCACCGGGGAGGTCTCCGACGAGGAGGCCGCCGCCTTCGAACGCCTCGCCGCGGCGCGGCGCGGCGGCGAACCGCTCCAGTATCTCGAAGGGACGGTGCAGTTCGGTCCCCTCGAGCTGGCGGCGGACCGGCGGGCTCTCATTCCCCGTCCCGAGACCGAGCAGCTGTGGGAGCTCGCGGCGGCGGCCCTCGACGGTATCGCCGCCCCCGTCGTCGTCGACCTGTGTACCGGCAGCGGCAACCTGGCGCTGGCGCTGCAGTTCGCCGTCCCGGACGCCCGGGTCTACGCCACCGACGTGTCGGCGGCGGCCCTGGAGCTGGCCGGCGAGAACGCTTCCCGCACCGGGCTCTCCGGGGTGCGCTTCTTCCACGGTGACCTGTTCGCCCCGCTGCCGGACCGCCTGCGCGGCGCCGTCGACCTCGTGGTCGCCAACCCTCCGTACCTGGCCGCCGCCGAGTACGGGGCGCTCCCGCCCGACGTGCGCGACCACGAGCCGGCAGGCGCCCTCGTTGCCGGTCCCGAAGGCGACGAGGTGCTGGCCCGCATCGCGGCCGCGGCCGGGGAATGGCTGCGACCGGGGGGCACCGTCATGTGCGAGATCAGCGAGTTCCGTCCCCGCCGCGCCAGGGAGCTGTTCGCGGCGTTCCGTCCCGAGATCCGGGACGATCTCGCCGGGCGGCCCCGCTTCGTGATCGGGATGCTCCCGAGTCAGCGGCGGGCGGCGACTAGCTTTGGGGACGACAGCGGCTCTCGGTCGGAGGAGACGACATGAGCATCGAGGAAGCGGTCGCCGCCCTCAAGCGAGGAGAGATCGTGGGGGTCCCCACCGACACCCTGTACGGTCTGGCCGCCGACCCGTTCCGGCAGGACGCGCTGGAGACGATCTTCACGCTGAAGGGACGTCCCGGCGTCAAACCTCTGGCGATCCTGGTCGCCTCCATCGAACAGGGCATGACGCTGGCGTCGTTCTCCGACCGTGCCCTCGACCTGGCGGAGCGCCACTGGCCGGGTGCCCTCACCCTGGTGTTGCCGCGCCTCGACACCGCCCCGGACTGGCTCGGCCACTCCGAGCGACGCACCGTTGGGCTGCGCTGCCCGCGCCACCCGGTGGCGCTCGACCTGCTGGAGGCGGCGGGTCCGCTCGCCGTCACCTCGGCCAACGTCACCGGCCAGGCGGCCGCCCTCGATGAGGTCGAGGCTCGCACGTTGTTCGGCGACAGTGTGGCGGTGTACCTGGAGGGCGAGGCGCCCGCCGGGCAGGCATCGACCATCATCGACCTCACCGAACCGTCCCCGCTCGTGCTGCGGGAGGGACCGGTCGAGGAGCCGTAGGCGGCGTCCATTTCCGTCGGATCGCGTGGGCGATGCGCCGTCGCCCCGCACTACTGTGGCCCGAACTGCCCCGGTGTGAAGGAACCCTCTCATGATCGACACCAACCCCCTCGAACAGGTCGACCCGGACCTCGCGGCGCTGATCGCCGACGACGTCACCCGCCAGCGCTCCAAGATCCAGCTGATCGCGTCGGAGAACTTCATCTCGGTGGCGACGATGCAGGCGTCGGGATCGGTGCTGTCCAACAAGTACTCGGAGGGGTATCCGGGCCGGCGTTACTACGAGGGCTGCCAGGTGATCGACGAGGTCGAGTCTCTGGCGATCGACCGCGCCAAACTGCTGTTCGGCGCCGAGCACGCCAACGTGCAGGCCCACAGCGGGTCGCAGGCGAACATGGCGGCCTACCTGGCGGTGCTGGAGCCGGGGGACACCATCCTGGCGATGCGTCTCGATCAGGGCGGGCACCTCACCCACGGCTCGCCGGTGAGCTTCTCGGGGAAGCTCTTCAACATCGTGTCGTACGGGCTCGACCCCGACACCGAGATCCTCGACCTGGACGAGGTGCGGCGCCTCGCCCTGGAGCATCGCCCGAAGCTGATCGTCGCCGGCTACTCGGCCTATTCCCGGTTGATCGACTGGCGGGTGTTCCGGGAGATCGCCGACGAGGTGGGGGCGACCTTCCTCGTCGATGCCGCCCACATCATCGGCCTCATCGCGGGACGGGCCCATCCCAACCCGGTGCCGCACGCCGACATCGTCACCGCCACCACCCACAAGGCGCTGCGCGGCCCCCGCGGCGGGATCATCCTGTGCCGGGAGCAGTTCGCCAAGGCGATCGACAAGACGGTGTTCCCCTACGCCCAGGGCGGGGCGATCAACAGCCAGATCGCGGCCAAGGCACTCTGCTTCAAGCTGGCGGGTTCCGTCGAGTACGAGCGGTACGCCCATCAGGTGGTGCGGAACGCCCAGGTGCTCGCCAACACGATCGGCGACGAGGGGCTCCGCATCGTTTCCGGCGGCACCGACAACCACATGTTCCTCACCGACCTGCGGTCCCTCGACGAGGAGCTGACCGGCAAGGAGTCCGCCACCCTGCTCGACGAGTACGGGATCACCCTCAACCGCAACGCCATCCCGTTCGATCCGCGGTCGCCGTTCATCACCAGCGGCCTGCGCATCGGAACCCCGGCGGTCACCACGGCCGGGATGATGCAGGAGGAGATGGTCACGCTGGGCCGCCTCATCGTCGAGGTGCTGCGCAAGCGCGGCGATCAGCGGGCGCTCGAGCAGCTCGGGGAGCGGATCTCGGAGCTGGCGGCCGAATTCCCGTCATATCCCGAGGACTTCCCTGGCCACGTGTAGCCTCGGCGAGGAAGGACCCGCACGGAGGCGACCATGGCGCCGGGACCGTCCGAGCGCCCAGATGACACTTGCCGAGGCCCCCAGGCTGGGGTACATTCCCGCCGCCTGGCCGGCCCGGCCCCCGGAGGCGCCGAGGAGGCGCCGCCCGGCGACCGCCGCCGGCCCGACCTCGACATCCACCCGATGAGGCGATCCGCGATGCCACCGGCAGACCAGATCACCGGGGGCTTCTCCCACGGTGCCGACTTCCTGTCGTCCGCGCTCGCCGGCATGGTGATCGGGCTGCTGGTCGACTGGTGGCTCGGCACCGCCCCGATCTTCGTCGTCATCGGCATCGTCGCCGGGTTCGTCAGCGGTTTCTACAAGGTGTGGCGGTATTCGGAGATCATCGAGCAGCAAGCCCAGGGCCGGAGCCATGGGCGCTGACCCCGCCCCGCCCCTCCCGGTGGAGTATCAGCCGGCGCCCGGTCGCCCCGGCATCGAGGCCGGCATCGCCCGTGCCATTGCGTGGCGGGGCGTGTGGGTGGGCCCGGTGATCGTCGCCGTCTTCGCCCTGCTGCGAGGGGGTGCGGGTGCGATCGCAGCCGCCGTCGGGGTGCTGATCGTCGCCGGCAACTTCCTGCTCTCCGGGTGGCTACTGTCGGCCGCGGCCGCTGTCTCCCTGAGGCTCTATCATGCGGCAGCCCTGTTCAGTTTCCTGATCCGGCTCGGACTCATCGCGGCGATGATGTTTGGCGTTGCCGCCCTCTTCGAGATCGACCGGCCGGCATTGGGGATCGCCGCAGTCGTCGCCTACCTGGTGTTGCTGGTGTGGGAGGCGGCGGCGCTGACGGCAGGGGCACGGAAGGAGTACCAGTGGGGCCGTTGATCCTGGCAAGCGCGGAATGTGACCCGGCTGCAGACATCATCTGCAAGCCGGACAACGTCATCGAGCTGTTCCGCTACAACGACGCGCTGTTCTCGATCGGGCCGTTCCACTTCACCAGGACCGTCTTCCTCATGTTCCTGGCGATGGCGATCGTGCTGGCGCTGCTCTACTTCGGGCTGCGGCGCCGGGAGGTCGTCCCCGGCAAACTGGGGGTGCTCGCCGAGAGTGCCGTCCTGTACATCCGGGACGAGGTGGGGGTCGGCATCATCGGCCCGGAGGGCGCCCGCTACGCCCCCTACCTTCTGTCGGTGTTCCTGTTCATCCTGGTGGGCAACCTGTTCGAGGTGACGCCGCTGATCAACTTCCCGATCACGTCGCGGATGGCGATCCCGGCCTTCCTGTCCCTCGTCACCTGGGTGATCTTCGTGGTGGTGGGGTTCGCCAAGAACGGCTTTGGCTACGTGGGCGGCATCGTGTGGCCGAAGACGGTGCCGGTGGCGCTGCGGCCCCTGGTGGGCCTCATCGAGTTCGTGTCGACGTTCTTGCTCCGTCCCATCACCCTGGCGGTGCGGCTCTTCGCCAACATGGTGGCGGGGCACCTCATGCTGACCCTGCTGCTCGTCTCCGGCTGGGTATTCATGTCCAGCGTCGGCGACATCGGCCTCCGTTCCCTCATCGGCATTCCCTGGTTCGTCTTCGGGCTCGGGATCTTCATCTTCGAGATCGTCGTCGCGGTGCTCCAGGCGTACATCTTCACGCTGCTGGCGGCGGTCTACGTCCAATCATCCGTCCATCCTGAACACTGAGGAGGAATCCGAGTATGGAAGCAATCAAGGGTGCGATCGCCCTGGTGGGCTATGGGCTCGCCGCGATCGGGCCGGGCATCGGCATCGGCATCGTGGTCGGCAACGCCATCACCGCTATGGCCCGCCAGCCGGAGGCGGCGGGGATGGTGCGCACCACCATGTTCCTCGGTATCGCTTTCACCGAGGCCCTGGCGCTGATCGGCTTCGTCCTGTTCTTCATCGCGTAGGGGAGTTTTGCCGACATGTTGATTCCCATCGTGGCGTTCTTCGCAGCCGAGACCGGGGCCGAGACCGGTGAGGGCATCGACCTGCTGCTCCCGGATACCTCGGAGCTGATCGCGGGCATCCTGGCCTTCAGCATCATCTTCGCGTTCGTCTGGAAGTGGGTGCTGCCCACCCTGCAGGACATCCTCGAGAAGCGCCAGCAGGCCATCAAGGCCGAGCAGACGGCCGCCGAGGCCGCCAAGGTCGAGGCCGAGGGCCTGCTCGCCGACTATCGCGCCCAGCTCGCCGGCGCCCGGGAGGAGGCGGGCCGCATCGTCGAGGACGCCCGCCAGGCCGGTGAGGCGGTCAAGGGCGACGTGGTGGCTCGGGCCGAGACGGAGGCGGACGCCATCAAGCAGCGGGCGATGGCGGAGGCCGCCACCGAACGGGACCGGCTCGCCGCCGGTCTCCGTCGTGAGGTGGCGGCGCTGTCGCTCGACGTGGCCGAGAAGGTCGTCGGTTCCAGCCTCGACGCCGAGGCGCAGCGTGCCCTCGTCGAGCGGTACATCGACGAACTCGGCGGTACGAAGGCCTGATGCGATGAGTGAGGTCCCGTTCCCCGACCAGATCGAGCACTTCGCCAACGCGGTGCTGGAGATCGCCCACGCCGGGGGCGAAGCCGACCGCATCACCGAGGAGCTGTACCGGGTGGTGCAGGCGATCGATGCCAACCCGGAGCTGCGTGACACCCTGGCCGATCCCCGGGTGCCGATGGAGCGCCGCCACGCGGTGGTGGCCGAGGTCCTGGAGGGGCGGGCCGCCGACACCACCATTTCGCTGGTGTCGTTCCTCATCATGCTGGGTCGCAGCAACGAGATGTCGGAGATCGCGGTCCGGGCGCTCGCGCTGGCGGCGGCGCGGGAGGAAGAGGTGCTGGCGGAGGTGCGCAGCGCCGTCGAGCTGGATGCGGGGACGGTGGAGCGCCTCACCGCCAAGCTGGCGGAGGCGACCGGTCGCCGGGTTCGGGTGAGTGTCACGATCGATCCGTCGCTGATCGGCGGGATCGTCGCCAAGGTTGGAGACACGGTATTCGACGGGTCGGTGCTGAGCCGGCTCAAGGAACTGCGAGAGGTATGGGGATAGCGTATGGCTGAACTGACGCTCGATCCGGGCGACGTCACTGCGGCGCTGCGGAAGAACCTCGAGGGCTGGTCGCCGTCGGTCGAGGCCGAGACGGTCGGGTACGTCACCTCGGTGGGCGACGGTGTCGCCCACGTCGCCGGGCTGCCCGGCGCCGCCGCCAACGAGCTGCTGGAGTTCCCCGGCGGCCTCATCGGCGTCGCCCTCAACCTGAACCAGGATTCGATCGGGGCCGTGATCATGGGCGACTCGAGCACCATTGAGGAGGGCAACGAGGTGCGGTCCACCGGGCGGGTGCTGGCGATCCCGGTGGGAGACGGTCTGCTGGGCCGGGTGGTCGACCCGCTCGGCAACCCGATCGACGGCAAGGGTCCCGTCGAGGCGACCGAGACCCGTCTCCTCGAAACGCAGGCGCCGTCGGTGGTGCAGCGGCAACCGGTGAAGGAGCCGCTCCAGACGGGGCTCAAGGCGATCGACGCCCTCACTCCGATCGGGCGGGGTCAGCGCCAGCTCATCATCGGTGACCGCCAGACGGGGAAGACCGCCATCGTGGTGGACACGATCATCAGTCAGGCGGGCCAGGGCGTGAAGTGCATCTACGTCGCCATCGGCCAGAAGGCGTCGACGGTGGCCGAGGTGCAGGATGTGCTGGAGCGTCACGGAGCGATGGACTACACGGTGATCGTGAACGCCCCGGCGTCGTCATCGGCGGCGCTCCAGATGTACGCGCCGTACGCGGGCTCGGCGATCGGGCAGCACTGGATGTACCGGGGCGAGCACGCCCTCGTCATCTTCGACGACCTTTCGAAGCAGGCGGTGGCGTACCGGGAGATCTCGCTGCTGCTGCGCCGCCCGCCGGGCCGTGAGGCCTACCCGGGTGACGTGTTCTACCTCCACAGCCGGCTGCTGGAGCGCTGCGCCAAGCTGTCGGACGACCTCGGAGGCGGGTCCCTCACCGGGCTCCCCATCATCGAGACGAAGGCCGGCGACGTCTCGGCGTACATCCCCACCAACGTGATCTCGATCACCG
The DNA here is from genome assembly GCA_050050155.1 of Acidimicrobiia bacterium. GTDB lineage: Bacteria > Actinomycetota > Acidimicrobiia > Spongiisociales > UBA5794 > CAYQEC01. Next base: position 7,632 of record JASFUV010000041.1, read on the forward strand.
ACGGCCAGATCTTCTTGGAGACCGACTTGTTCTTCTCGGGGATCCGTCCCGCCATCAACGCCGGGATCTCGGTGTCCCGGGTCGGCGGCAACGCCCAGATCCGGGCGATGCGGAAGGTGGCGGGCCCGCTGCGCCTCAACCTGGCGCAGTTCCGTGAGCTGGAGGCGTTCGCCGAGTTCGGCTCC
>JASFUV010000042.1:0-7810 GCA_050050155.1 Acidimicrobiia bacterium
CAGCAGGTCGAGGAAGGACTCGCCGGGGATCACCACCACCGTCAGCCCGGCGTCCTCGGCCCGGGTCCGCACCATGCGGACCGCCCGTTCCCCCACCACGGCGGAGCCCGGCACCACGTAAGCGGTGGGGCCGGCCTGGGCCGCGGTCACGACCCGGTCGGCGATGGCCTGGTACACCTCGTCGAGCCCGGCGCCCTGCTCGTAGAGGTCGTCGCAGAACACCACGTCCCGCAGCTCGCCCAGTTCGGCCGTGGAGGGATGGTGGCGGGTGCGGGCGATCACGGTGGTCCCGGGAGCGATCAACACTCCCATCGTGGAGCCCGGAAGCCGGTCGAGGCCGGCCGGACCCAGCCCGGCGACGATCAGGTCCGGCTCACTCACCGGGCGGGACGATGCCACTGGCGGCCGGCGACCAGGTCCCGACCGTGGGCGACAGCGAGATGTCGGCGTCGGTGACCGCGGCGTTGAACCAATCTGCGTAGACCGTGGTCGTGAACGACCAGTCGAGCCACGTCAACGGATCGTCGATGAAGTCCTGGACGCTTCCCGGCATGTCGCGCTGCTCGACGAGGAGGATGTGCCATTCCCCGCTGGATTCGACCGGACCCACCGGCTCATCGAGCGGCGCGTCGAGGATGGCCGAGGTCATCTCGGTGGGAGCATTGGCGAGCGACACGGGGCAGGTGCCGTCGCTGCTGATGAGACCACCCACGCTGGTGGCATCGGTGGACACCTCGGCGACCAGGTCGAGGAAGTCCTCCCCGTTGGCGAGCCGGTCCATGACGTCGTTGGCCTCCTCCTCGGTCGCCACCGAGATGTGCCGCACGCAGACCTTGGCGAACTGCTCGGGATTGGTCTCCATCATCGCCGTCACCGTCTCGGTGTCGAGATTGAGGAGGCGGGGAACGACCGCGTCGATCAGGAGCGTGTTGACGGCGTCGGCCCGGAGCGCGAACTCCCCCATGTCGGCGGCGGGATCCGGCGGGACCAGCACGCCGGCGTACCGCGGGGGCGGGTTGGTGACCCGCTCGTCGATGTCGGTGTCGGTCAAGACGATGCCGAACTGCGAATCGGCGGCGTCCCGCACCGCCTGGAGCACGATGAGGGCGGTGAGGTCGGTCCGCATCGTCGCGACGTCGACCGACTCCGGATCCTCGTAGCTGGGACGGAGCTGGACCAGGTCGGAGCGGGTGATCGTGGTGCCGTTGACGGTGGCGAGCGACTCGGACGAGGAGGAACAGCCCACTGCCAGCAGGGCGACGGCGGCGACGGCGAGAACAAGGCGGCGGGTACGGCGCATCAGGCTGGCTTCTCCTCGTTGGACGGCCACATTGTACGAATGAACGAGAGCTGCGAGTCGAGCAGGTCGCGGCGGGGGGCGGGCAGGAACAGCTTCTCGCCGCGTAGCACCGCTCCCCGCGCCAGCCGCCGCAGCCGGACCTGCTGCGATTCGCGCAGCGTGACCGGGCTGAGCCTGATCTCGTTGCGCACCTTGACGATCTCGGCGAGGCCGACGCGACCGGCCTCGACCCGGAGCCGGGCCACGTCGAGGAGGGAGCGGGCCGGCGCCGGCGGATCCCCGTAGCGGTCGCGCCACTCGCCGGCGACGTCGTCGACCTCGGCGGTGGTGACGGCCGCGGCCAGGCGCCGGTACGCCTCGAGCCGTTCGTTGCCGCCGCCCACGTAGTCGTCCGGCAGGTGGGCGTCGACCGGCAGGTCGATCCGCACCTCCGGGGCCTCGACCTCGGGCACCTCCTCCCCTTTGAGCTGGGCGACGGCGTCGGCGACCAGTTCCACGTAGAGGTCGAAGCCGACCGCGGCGATGTGACCCGCCTGGCTCTCCCCCAGGATGCTGCCGGCGCCGCGGATCTCCAGATCGCGCATCGCGAGCTCGAAACCGGAGCCGAGGTCCGAGAACTCGCCGATCGCCTCCAACCGGCGGTAGGCGTCCTCGCCGAGGGTCTGCTGCTCGGGATGGAACAGGTAGGCGTAGGCCCGCTGGTTGGAGCGGCCCACCCGCCCCCGCAGCTGGTAGAGCTGCCCGAGGCCGAGCCGGTCCGCCCGTTCCACCAGCAGCGTGTTCACCTGGGGCAGATCCAATCCGGACTCGATGATGGTGGTGGCGACCAGCACGTCGTACTCGTGATTCCAGAAGTCGTACATCGCCTGCTCGAGCTGGCCCTCGCTCATCCGGCCGTGCGCCACCGCGTAGCGGGCGTCGGGCACCAGTTGCCGGAGGCGGGCCACCGCCCGGTCGATGGACTGGATCCGGTTGTGGACGTAGAAGACCTGGCCCTCGCGGAGCAGCTCCCGCCGGATGGCGGCCGACACCGCCGACTCGTCGTAGGGGCCGACGTAGGTGAGGATCGGGTGGCGATCCTCCGGCGCGGTACGGATGTGACTCACCTCGCGGATCCCGGTGAGGGCCATCTCCAAGGTTCGCGGGATCGGGGTTGCGGTCAGGGTGAGCACGTCGACCGAGGTGCGGAGTCGCTTCAGCTTGTCCTTGGAGGCGACGCCGAAGCGCTGCTCCTCGTCGACGATGAGCAGCCCGAGGTTCTTGAACGTGACGTCGTCGGACAGCAGCCGGTGGGTGCCGATGACGACGTCGACCTCGCCGGAGGCGAGCCCGGCCACGACCGTCCGCTGCTGAGCGGCGGTGAGGAACCGGCTCAGCATCTCGACCCGGATCGGGTAGGCGGCGAGTCGCTCCTCGAAAGTGGAGTGATGCTGCTGAGCGAGCAGCGTTGTCGGCACCAGCATCGCCACCTGGCGCCCGTCCTGCACCGCCTTGAAGGCGCCCCGCAGCGCCACCTCCGTCTTCCCGAACCCGACGTCGCCGAAGATGAGCCGGTCCATGGGCTCGGGCGCCTCCATGTCCCGTTTCATGTCGGCGATGGCGGTGATCTGATCGGAGGTCTCCTCGTACGGGAACGTCGCCTCGAACTCCCGCTGCCACGGCCCGTCGGCGGCGAAGGGATGGCCGCTGGCGCCGGCCCGCGTGCGGTGCAGGTCGACCACCTCCTCGGCGACCGCGGCTGCCGCCTTGCGTACCTTGCCACGCGTGGCCGACCAGTCGGCGCCTCCCATGCGGGACAGGCGCGGCGTCTCCCCACCGGTGTAGCGGCGCACCGCCGCCAGCGCGTCGGTCGGCACGTAGAGGCGGTCCTCGCCCTGGTAGGCGATGAGGAGGTAGTCGCGTTCCACGTCGGCGATGGCACGGTGGACCAGGCCCTCGAAGCGCCCGATCCCGTGGTGGTGGTGCACGACGTAGTCGCCGGGGCGCAGGTCCCGGTAGGCGACCTGCGTGGTGCCGTCGGCGACGTGGCGGGCGCGCCGGTGAGAACGCCGCCGCCCCGCGATCTCCTTCTCCCCCACCACCCCGCACCCGAAGGTGGGCGACACGAATCCGTGGTGGATGCCGGTCGCGATCACGGCGGGCTCGACCGCGTCCAGCGTGGAGCGCAGCGCCAGGTCGTATCCGGCGCCGGCGAGGGCTCGCTGCACCCGGGCCGCGGCCGCGTCCCCGTCCATCGCCACCACGATCGGGACGTCACGCTCCTGCCAGCGGCGCAGTCCTGCCACGAGGGAATCAGGGTCGGCGGGAACGGCGTCGAGCCCCCGCACCTCCAGCGCCACGTCCCCGGGCCCGGCCGCGGCGGGGGGCGCCTCCACCGCGCCTTCGGCGCGCAGCGGCAGGTAGAGGGCGGGATGCTCGCCGGCGGGAGGGGCGCTCTCCCCCCAGGTGGGAGCGAGGGTGGCGGCGAGGTCGGCTTCCTCCCGTTGCAGCTCCTCGCTGCGGGCCCGCGATTGCACCGGGTCGAACAGCACCACCAACGCGCCGCCGGCCTCGTCGAGCAGGGTCCGCTCCGGGGCCAGCCACGGGAGCCACGACTCGATGCCCTGGAAATGCACCCCGGCGGCGATCCGGTCCCAGGTCGACAGCGCCCACGGCTGCGTGTCCGCCAGCTCCTCGGCCCGCCGGCGGACCGCGGGATCGGGGCGGAGCTCCCGGGCCGGGAAGGCGGCCACCTCGGTCACCTCCTCGACCGAGCGCTGCGACCCGACCGCGAACCGGCGGATGCCGTCGACCTCGTCGCCCCAGAACTCGACCCGGTACGGGACCTCGCCGTGGGCGGGGAACAGGTCGATGATGCCGCCCCGCACCGCGAACTCCCCGCGGCTCTCGACCCGGTCGGTGCGGTGATAGCCGGCGGCGGCGAGGCGCTCCACCAGCTCCTCGAACGGGTGCTCGGTTCCGGCGGTGATCACGATCGGGTCGGGGGAGGAAGCCCCGAGACGCTGGGTCACCGCCCGCACCGACCCGACCACGATCGTGCCGGGGGCACCGGAGGCGAGCCGGGAACGGGCTTCGTTGCGGTGCGCCATCGTCGCCACGTTGGGCGAGACGTGTTCGAACGGCAGGGTGCCCCACGCCGGCAACGGCGCCACGTCGTCGCTGAAGAGCGCCAGATCGTCGACCAGTTCCTCGGCGGCCCGTTCCCCGGGCACGATGGCCACCAGCGGACGATCGAGCCGGGCCGCGATGCCGGCGGTGGTGACGGCCCGCAGCGCGGCGGGCACGACCAGCCGGCCGCCGGGCCCGGGTTGGAGCGTCGCCGGCCAGCGCCGGACGAGAGGAGAGAGAGGAGCGGTCACGAGCACGCCATCGTACTCCCCGGCCGGAAACGGCCGGTGGGACGCCGCACCGTCAGGCACGCGCCTCCCGGAAGGCGCTGCCGTACCGGGCGAAGTAGTCCCATGCCGACAGCAGGGTCGCCGCCACCGCCACCAGCATCGCCCACTCGTCGAGGAAGAACGGGCCCCATTCGGAGGCGGGGCGGACCATCGCGAGCCCGATGGCGGTGAACTGGAACGTCGCCTTCCACTTGCCCCAGAAGCTCGGCGGCACCGTCGACTTGCCGAGGGCGGCGACACCCCGCAACCCCATCACCGCCAGTTCCCGTCCGATGATCACGAACGCGGCCCACGACCAGGCCCGTTGCACCTCGATGAGGACGAGCAGGCTCCCCGTAACGAGCAGCTTGTCCGCCACCGAGTCGAGGAATGCCCCCAGCACGGTGGTGATCTCCCAGCGCCGGGCCAGGTAACCGTCGACGAAATCGGTCACCGCGGCGATGATGAACACGGTGAGGGCGATCCCGAAGGCGTGCTCGATGTCCCTGGAAAGCAGCACGAACGTCATCACCACGGGGGTGAGGCCGATCCTCACATAGGCGAGCAGGTTGGGAACGTTCACGGCCTTCCCCCTCGTCGGGTCCTGGTGCGATGCTAAACGGTGGCGGCGGGCGGTTTCAGGTCGCGGCGGAACCTCACCCGTCGCGGCCCACCTCGCCGGCGGCCTGGCGTGCCGCGTCGGCGCCGTCGATCACGAACCGTTCCAGCACCTCGGCGGCGGCGACGACCATGTGCGCCGCCTCGTCGCGCTCGGCCGTGGCGAAGCGACGCAGCACGTACACGGCCGGATCCATCGCACCCGGCGGGCGCCCCACCCCACACTTGAGCCGCCAGAACGCCGTGGTCTTGAGTGCCCCGATCACGGAGCGGGCGCCGTTGTTGCCGCCCGAGCCGCGGTCATGATGGAGACGCAGCCTGGCGAACGGGAGATCGATGTCGTCGTGGACGACGACGAGGTCGTCCAGTTCGCCGTGGTGGTAGCGCAGCAGCGGCGCCACCGCCGCCCCCGATTCGTTCATGAAGGTGCGCGGCACCGCCAAGACGGCGCGGGCCCCGCCGATGCGGATCTCGGCGACGTCGGCCCTGACGAAGTGGCGGGCCCGCTTGAACCGACCCCCGTGGCGCTCGCACAAGGCGGACACCACGTCGCCGCCGAGGTTGTGGCGCGTGCCCTCGTATTCGGAACCGGGGTTGCGGAGCCCGACGATGATCGGGAGGCGATCCGTGACGGGTCAGCCTTCCTCTTCGTCCTCCGCCGCCGCTTCCTCGTCTCCCTCTTCGGCCTCCGCTGCCTCTTCGCCTTCCTCCAGCTCCTCTTCGGCCGGAGCCTCCTCTTCCTCTTCGCGAGGCGCGAGGACGGTGACGAGGGGACGGTCCGGATCGTCGAGGTAGGCGACCCCTTCGACCGCGGGGAGATCCGACACCTTGAGCGTGTCGCCGATGTGGAGGGTGTCGATCTCCAGCGTGATCGACGACGGGATCGCGGTGGGCAGCGCCTCGATGAGGACGGCGTTGGCGATCATTTCGATGAACCCGCCCTCGTCGGTGACACCCGGAGGCGTCCCGACGAAGTCGAGGGCGACCTCGGCTTCGATTGCCTCGTCGAGGGAGACCTTGATGAAGTCGAGGTGGGTGATCTCGCCCCGCACCGGGTGGTACTGGAGTTCCCGGGCGACGGCAAGCACCGTGTCCCCGCCATCCACCTCGACGTTGATGAGGGCATTGAGCCCGGCGTCGGTGTGCAACGCCACGTAGAGATCGTGGCTGTCGACGGCGACGGGCACCGTGTCCGATCCTCTCCCGTAGACGACCCCTGGCACCATGCCGGCGCGGCGCAGGCGCCGGGACGGGCGTGTACCGGCTTCGACGCGCCTCTGCGCGCGCAACGTCACCTGCTCCATCGTTGACGACTCCTCGTGTGTGTTTCGATGCTGATCAGCCGGGATCGGGCGCGCGTAGGGTGCCCGAGCCTCCGGGAGGACCCACATTATGCGCCCTCAGGCGCGTGGGGGCAAAGGCCATCGCCGGATCCGGCCGCTCACCCTGGCAGGAAGCTGAGCCGCACGGACCGCCGCGGGTTGTCGGCGTTGGGGTCGACGAGCACGATCGACTGCCAGGTCCCGAGGGCGGGACGGCCCTCGATGACCGGGATGGTGAGGCTCGGCGCCACCAGCGCCGGGAGCACGTGGTCGGCTCCGTGCCCCGGCGAGCCGTGGCGGTGGCGGTAGCGGCCGTCCTCCCGCGGCACCAGCTCGTCGAGGATGTCCATCAGGTCGGCGTCGCTGCCGGCTCCCGTCTCGATGATGGCCAGCCCGGCGGTGGCGTGGGGGACGAACACCGACAGGAGGCCGTCGCCCTTGCCGCTGGTGAACCCGACCACGTCGGAGGTGATGTCGAAGACGCCACGGCGCCTCCCGGTCTCGCACTGGATGACGGTGGTGTCCATGGATCCTCCCGGACGGGTGCGGCCGGTGTCGGAACTCAGATGTTCTCGCCGGCGAAGATCTCGCTCACCGAGGCGTCGGTGAAGATGGCGTTGATGGCGCCGGCGAGGAGCGACCCGATCGACAGCACGGTGAGCTCGTCGAGGTCGGCGGCGGCGTCCGGGACCGGCAGGGTGTTGGCGATCACCACCTGGTCGATCGGGGCGTTCTTGATGCGGTCCACCGCCGGTTCCGACAGGACGCCGTGGGTGGCGACGAGCATCACGCTGAGGGCGCCGCGATCGTGGAGTAGGTGAGCGGCCTCGGTTGCGGTGCCTGCGGTGTCGATCATGTCGTCGACGACGATGCAGTGGCGCTCGGCGACGTCGCCGACCACTTCGAGAGCAGACACCTGGTTGCGGGCGTCGGTGCTGCGCCGCTTGTGCACGAAGGCGACGGCGGCATCGAGATGGCGGGCGTACTTGGTGGCGAGCTTCACCCGTCCCGAGTCGGGAGACACGATGGTGGTGGGGCCGTTGCCGCGCCGTTTCAGGTAGTCGACTAACACGGGGAGGGCGGTGAGGTGGTCGAACGGGGCGTCGATGAAACCCTGCACCTGGCCGGTGTGGAGGTCGACCGAGACGATGCGGTCGGCGCCCGCCACCCGGAACAGGTCGCCGACGAGGCGG
>JASFUV010000043.1:0-7764 GCA_050050155.1 Acidimicrobiia bacterium
CGCGATCGATCAGATGGCGGCGATGTTCGCTCCCATGGTGACCGATCCATCGGCCCGCAGGAGCTTCCTTGCGGCGAGCCCGGCCGACACCCGGGCAGGAGAGGCCGACCCCGGTCTCCGTGCCCGCGTCGACGCCATGCTCGGCGAAGCATTCCGGCAAGGTGCATTGGGGATGGCAGCAGACATTGCCTCGTACACGATGGCCGGATGGGGGTTCGATCCATCCAAGATCGCGGCCCCGACGATCGCATACAGCGGATCCGATGACGTGGTGGTCCCGCCGGCGCACGGCGAGTGGTACACAGGGAGAATCCCACAGGCGCGGCACGTTGTGGAGACAGGAGCCGGGCACCTCGTGATTGCCCGGGTCTGGCCGAGAATCGTCGAGTACCTCCAAGGCTGAGCTCGCGACCAAGCGCGGACCGGGGGTTGTGGAGCTGCCTCCTGAGAGGCCGGGAACCGCCCTCTGACAAGGGATGTGAGAGGTGGGCCCGGTGGGAATCGAACCCACGACCTTCGGATTAAAAGTCCGCTGCTCTACCAATTGAGCTACAGGCCCGCAGCAACAGTACCAGCGCGTTCGGCCTGTCCGACCTCGTCGGAACCACCCCGTCGGCTCCGATAGCCTTCCGTTCATGATCCGCTTCGGGATCTCCGCACTGCCGCCCGAAGGCGGCGACGACGCCGCCTGGCTCGACGGCCTCGTCGCCCGCGGGCACGGCGCCGTCGAGCTGCCGTTCGTTCACGGGTTCCCGTGGAAGGAGCGCCGCTGCGCCGCCTTCGGCGAACTGGCCGCCGCCCGTGACCTGGCGGTGTCGGTGCACGCCCCCTACTTCGCGGTACTCACCGTCGACGACCCCGACACCCGCCCCCGGACCCTCTCGGCGCTGGAGCACACCATGAAGCTGGGGCGAGCCCTCGGCGCCCACACCGTCGTCGCCCACACCGGCTACGTGAAAGACCGCACCCCCGAGCAGCTCCACGCCCTCGTCGCCGACGGGCTCGACCGCATCGAACCCAAGATCCATCACCTCGGGGTGGCGCTCGGGCTCGAGACCACCGGCACCGACCGCGCCTTCGGCTCCCTCGGCGACATCGCTCTCATCGCCGCCGGCCGCTCCTACGTCCGTCCCGTCATCGACTGGGCCCACGTTCACGCCAAGTCGGGCGGCGGCCTCACCACCACCGAGGCGTTCCGGTCCGTCATCGAGTTCTTGCGGTCCGAGTTCCCCGGCTGGGCGCTCGACCCGCTCCACACCCAGTTCACCGACAACGCCTTCGGCTCCGCCGGAGAGATCCGCCACGTCCCCTACGGCGACGGCACGCTCCGGGCCGGTCCCCTCGCCGAGGCGATCGTCGCCTCCGGACTCAACGCCATCGTGATCTCCGAGGCCAAGGAGGAAACCAGCCACGACGCCATCCTCGCCGACCTGCGGGCCGGCGAACACGGCGCCACTCCCGTCCCGGAGGACGTCGGCCGGCCGATCGGGTCGAGGCGAGTCACCTTCCCCGATTCCCTCCGTGCCGAGGACGACGGTGGGGGAGGGTTCGTGACCGTCGAGCTCGATCCGCCGGTACGCCTCTCCAACCCCGACAAGGTGTTCTTCCCCGACGACGGATTCACCAAGGGAGACCTGGTCGGCTACTACGCCGCTGTCGCTCCCGTGCTGCTGCCCCACCTGGCCGATCGGGCGCTGTCGATGTCGCGGTACCCGAACGGCGCCGCCGGCGACTTCTTCTACGAGAAGCAGTGCCCCACCCACGCTCCCGCGTGGATGGTGCGGGCTCCGATCCACTCCGACCACCGGGGTGAGGCGATCGAGTTCTGCACCGCTCCCGACACCTCCTCGCTGCTGTGGCTCGCCAACCTCGGCTGCATCGAGATGCACCCCTGGCTGAGCCGGGTCGCCCACACCGACGAGCCCGACTTCGCCGTGTTCGACCTCGACCCCCAGGAAGGGGCGACGTGGGAGCAGGTCACCTACGTCGCCGGGCTGCTCAACGTGCTGTTGGAACGGCTCGGGCTCGCCGCCTACCCAAAGACCTCGGGGGCCACCGGAATCCACATCTACGTTCCCTTCGAGCCGGCCCATTCCTACCGCAGGGTGCGGCGGTTCGTCGAGACCCTGGGCCGCATGGTGGTTGAGGCAGACCCCGATGCCGCCACGATGGAATGGGACATCGCCCGCCGCGGACCCCGCGTCTTCATCGACCACAACCAGAACGTGGCCGGCAAGACCATCGCCTCGGTCTACTCGGTGCGCCCCCGGGTCGGGGCACCGGTGTCGATTCCGTTCCTGTGGGACGAACTGGATGCGATCCGTCCCGAGGACCACACCATCGTCACCATCTGGGAGCGTCTCCGCCGCTACGGGGACCTCTTCGCTCCCGTCCTCCGCGGGGGGCAACGCCTCGCACCGGTCGAAGACGCCCTGGGATTGAGTCCCAGGGAGGAATGATTTCGCGACCAAGGACGAAAACCCCCCGCATAGCAACCACTGGTGGCGATCCAGCCACTATGCTTGGCTTTCCGACGATATGTCGGAATAGCGGGTTGGAGTATCCACCCCACGAGTGAGTAGGACGACGTGAGGCTGGGGGGCCGCCCGTTCCGTCACGGTAGGGGAGCGTCGTCCTACTCGCGCGTTCGGGGCCGCCTCGGCTCTCACGTCCCGCGGGCCGCCACCTCACGGAACACCGCCACGATCCGGTCGTCGCCTTCCACCTGCAACCGGTCCACCGGGCCCCGCCCCCAGCCGTAGAGCAGCAGATCCGACGCCGTTCCCCGCATCACCGTGGTCGGATCCGCCTCGTCGAACACGAACGCAGGGATGTCATCGACATCCTCTTCCTCCTCCGGCGCCGCGCCGGAGCATGCCACCTCACGGAGGGTCCACCGTCCATCGGTGTCGGTGCACTCCAGACCGAGGACCACCCCGGTCGCAACGGCCGTGGCCCGCTCCGGCACCCCCGGGAGCATCACCTCGAGCAGCTCGTCGATGCCGTCGGAGGCCAGGCGGCGTTCCACCCTTCCCGCCGGGTGATGGCCCAGCTCGGCGTCGACCCGGTGGATCGCGGTCTCGTGCGCCATCCGCCGATACCAGAAACCGACCGTTTGGTTCGGGGGGTGGAAGGTGGAGATGGGCTCGGACGGGTCGTGGGAGGCGAGGGTCCGGATCAGATGGTCGACACCATGGCGGAACCATTCGAGCAGACCCTCCGCCGGTGGCTCGACCCGTTCCGGGGATCCGTCGATCCAGTGCTCGCGGACGATCTGTTCCTTGTGGCGGTGCACCACGCCGGTGTGGGCCACGACGTCGCGGACCGTCCAGCCGGGACAGCTCGGCACCGCAGGCTCCAGCCCGTGGGCGGCGGCGGCGAGCAGCGCCTCGGACTCGCGCCGGATGGCGGTCAGGTAGTCGAGGTCACGCATCGGCACGTCGAAGCTGCGCCCCGGTCATCGGCGCCATCCGAAGAACACCTTGGCGAGCAGCTTCCAGAAACGTGGGCCGGAGCGGCGCGGCAACCATCCCCCCAGCAACTTGGTGGTGGGCCGGAACCGGGCCTCGGTGACGCCGTGGTGGATGCAGTAGCTCCTGAGGGCCTCCTCGCCGAGCTGGGCGCTGCTCCCGGATTGGCGGGTACCCCCGAAGCGGATCGAGGGGTAGAAGAAGTTGATGAGGTGGTCGTTGATGGCGACCGTGCCGGTCACCAGGCGCGAGGCGACATACCGGCCCCGCCGCGGATCGGCGGTCCACACCGAGCCGTGCAGTCCGTAGCGGCAGTCGTTGGCGAGACGGATCGCCTCCTCCTCGTCGGCCACCTTCATCACCGGCACCAGCGGACCGAACGTCTCGTCCTGCATCAGGACCATCGAGTGGTCGACGTCGACCACCAGCGTCGGCTCGAAGTAGATGCCCTGTTCCGTCTCCCGCCGCACCCCGCCGTCGAGGACGCGGGCACCCTTGGCGACCGCGTCGGCGATGTGGGCCTCCACCTTCTCCACCTGGGCGACCGACACCATCGGGCCGATGTCGCCACGGCCGCCGGACCCGGCGTCGACCGCGGCGACTGCCCGGCGCATCTCGTCGAGGAAATCGTCGTAGACCGATGCCACCACGTAGACCCGTTCCACCCCGGCGCAGGTCTGCCCGGCGTTGAAGAAACCGAACGTCACCGCGGCCCGGGCCGCGTTGGGGAGGTTGGCGTCGTCCAGCACCACGACGGCGTCCTTGCCGCCCAGCTCCAGCAGCAGCGGTTTGAGTGTCTTGGCGGTCTCGGCCTGGATCGCCTTGCCGACCTCGGTCGAGCCGGTGAAAGAGATGATGTCGGTGGGGGAAGCCACCAGCGCCGCCCCGGTGTCGCCGTATCCTTGGATCACCTGGATCACCCCTTCGGGTATCCCGGCCTCGCGGGCCAGTTCAGCGATGAGCGCTCCGGTGAGGGGAGTCTGCTCGGACGGCTTCAGCACGGCGCAGCATCCGGCCGCGATCGCCTGGAACGTCGCCGCAATCGGCAGGTAGAACGGGTAGTTCCACGGGCTGATGATCCCGGCGACGCCGAGCGGCTGATACTCGGTCCAGCCGCGGGTGGTGAGGAACGGCCACGATGCTCCCGGCGTGGTGCGCAGCATGCGGGCCGCGTGGCGGGTGACGTGATCCATCACGGTGAGAGCCGCGACCAACTCCGCCATGGCGTCGCCCCGGTCGCGCCCCGTCTCGGCCACCATCACGTCGGCGATCCGGTCCATGCTGCGCAGGACCCGCCGGGTGAACGCGCGGAGGTACGGCCGGCGGGCGGTATGGGTCAGGGCACTCCACTGCGCGAACGCCTCCCGTCCCCGCGCCACCACCGCTTCGACCTCCCACGGCTCGGTGATGGCGACGGTCCCCGCCTCCTCCCCGGTGATGGGACTGTGAGGTGCGAGGCGGCGTCCGGTGGCGCCGGCAGGCTCCGCGGTCACGGGGTCATCCCGCCGAGCTTCCCGGCGGGGGGGTGGGTGCCGGCGGGGATGAGGCTGCGGGGGGCGGCGGCGGCTTCCCAGGGGCGGGCGATGACGTGCCAGGCGAGCACGACGGCCACCACCGGGATGGCGAGGAAGCTCTCCACCTTGACCCGGTTGTAGGAGACGAGCGATCCGGTGATGTCGGCCACCGGGGCCTGGCCCAGCATGAGCTGCCAGCGCCGGGGGCGGGGATGGCTCACCAACTCGTACGAGAAGGTGTTCGAGGTGAGATCCCAGCGGCGACCCAGCCAGGAACGGCGGGTGATCCGCCCCACCTCGCGCCGGTTGTCGTCGAGCGCCCGTACCACTGAGTACTCGTGAGGCTCGATGAGGAGATGGGTCCCGTCCCGCATCGTCATGGTGCTGACGTGGATGCGGCCGAGTCGTTGCAGCCGAGCGATCTCCTCGGTGCCCTGGTAAATCCGCCACCGGTTCGACATCCACGGACTCACGAGCTCGCCCGAGCCGTGCAGTACCGCATGCACGCCGCGTTCCTTCATGGCCATACGGTAGTGGAGACGGCGTCGTGCCGGGTCGGGGAACGACCATCCCGCCGGCCTGCCGGGTAGGGTCGGCGCCGTGAAGCTCCACCTGCTCGACGGCACCTACGAGCTGTTCCGGGCCCACTTCGGGGCGCCGGCCCGCAGCGCCCCCGACGGCCGGGCCATCGGCGCGGTGCAGGGGTTGATCGCCAGCACGCTGTCCCTCCTCGCCGAACCGGGTGTCACCCACATCGCCGCCGCCTTCGACTCGAAAATCGAGTCCTTCCGCAACGACGTCTACCCCGGCTACAAGACCGGCGAGGGAATCGAGCCCGACCTGCTCGGCCAGTTCCCGCTGGCGGAGCGGGCGATGCGCGCCCTCGGGGTGACGACGTGGTCGATGTACGAGTACGAGGCGGACGACGCCCTCGCCACCGCGGCACATCGCTGGCGGGACGACGTCGAGCAAGTGGTGATCCTCAGTCCCGACAAGGACATGGCGCAGTGCTTCGGGGATCCCAAGATCGTCGGCTACGACCGGAGGAAGGGCGCCTTCATCGACCACGCCGGCGTCATCGCCAAGTTCGGCGTTGAACCCGAATCGATCCCCGACTACCTGGCCCTCGTCGGCGACGCCGCCGACAGCCTCCCCGGTCTTCCAGGGTGGGGCGCCAAATCGAGCGCAACCGTGCTGGCGCACTACCGGCACCTCGAATCGATCCCGCTCGAGCCGGCACGATGGGAGGTGAAGGTGCGGGGTGCGGCTCAGCTCGGCGCCACGCTGCGGTCGCAGATGGGCGAGGCGCTCCTCTACCGCTTCCTCGCCGTGCTACGGCGCGATGTGCCGCTCCCCGATTCGTTGGGCGATCTCGCATGGCGCGGGGTGCCCCGGGAGCCGTTCGAGGGCCTGTGCGACGAGCTCGGCATCGACCGGCTGCGGAGCCGCCCGCACCGTTGGGCCTGAGCGCATTCCCGGCCCTGACGCGTTGCGAGGGCGCCGAGGAGGCGCCCCCGCAACGATGAGGGATCAGATCTGCCAGTGACCATTCGTCCCGACTGGATCCGGGAGCGCAAGCGCTGCCGCCCCGCTCCCGGAAGACGAAATGCGGACGGTCTCCGTATCGAACTCGGACCGATCGAGTCGGATACGCGCCGCTCTCGGTGGCACCCTGATCCCAACCAAGACTGCCGACGTGGGAGTGCGTCGATGCTGTGCGAGGGAGTGCGAATGGGCCTCGCCCGCCCACGACCTCGGAGGGAACCCTTCCCGCCGCGGCCCCGCTCACCGCATGTGGTCTCCTCCTCGAAATGGTGTGCGTGCTGCGTACGATCGCAACGTAGGAGGACGCGGTTTCGTGGCCGTTTCCCGACCGTTACATCTTCGCGACGGCTGTGTTGCAGCGACGTTTCGGACCTGCCGCCGCCGTCTCGGCGTGGCTAGCCTTCCCACGTCCCCGGGAGGAGGTTCATGCCGGCCATCGAGGTCACCGGCCTCGTCAAGCGCTATGGCGACGTCGCCGCGGTCGACGGCATCGACCTCCGGGTCGACACCGGCGAGGTGTTCGCACTGCTCGGACCGAATGGGGCCGGGAAGTCGACGACCGTCGAGATCTTGGAGGGGCACCGCACCTCCACCTCGGGCTCGGTGGCGGTGCTGGGATCCGACCCTGGCACCGCGGGCCGCGCCTTCCGGGAACGGATCGGCATCGTGCTTCAGGAGACCGCACTCGAACGGGAACTCACCGTCTCCGAGATCCTCGACGTCTACCGCCATTCCTACGCGAAACGACGCGACGTGGCCGAGCTGATCGACCTCGTTGGCCTCACCGAGAAGGCCTCGGCCCGGATCAAGACGCTCTCCGGTGGCCAGAAACGCCGCCTGGAGCTGGCGCTCGGCCTGGTGGGCGATCCCGACCTCCTCTTCCTCGACGAGCCCACCACCGGCTTCGACCCTTCGGCGCGCCGCCAGGCATGGACGGTGATCGACAACCTGCGGTCGCTCGGCAAGACGATCCTGCTCACCACCCACTACATGGACGAGGCGCAGCAACTGTCGGACCGGGTGGCGGTGATCCGCCACGGCCGGATCGTCGCCGAAGGGACCCCCGACACGCTGGGCGGCCGGTCGGAGGGGGAGAGCTTCGTGCGGTTCCGGATCGGCGACGGGGCGACGACGTACCCGCTTCCGGTGGCGGCGGTGCCCGACCAGCAGGGCCTCGTCGTGACCACCTCGGATCCCACCATGACCCTGCACACCTTGACCGGGTGGGCCCTCGA
>JASFUV010000044.1:0-7729 GCA_050050155.1 Acidimicrobiia bacterium
GTCCGCCATGCTGCTGGCAGGGTGCGCCGCGTCCGGGACAGAGACGACCACCACCACGACCACCACCGTGGCGGCGCCGACCACGACCACCATCGCGCCCGCAGGCGACCTGCCCCCCTGCCTCGCCGGCGACACCGCATTCGGGCGCTCGGGAGTGGTGGCGGCGTTCGGCGACGACCTCGACGACGCGGTGCAGGTCGCCTCGATCCGGCAGGAGAGCTACGACGGTTGCGAACGGGTCACCGTGGGGTTCCTCACCGGCGACGGCGCCCCGGCCGCCACGCTCGGTCCCACCGACGCGGACTTCCGCCCCGAGGCCGGCATCGTGCGGGTCACCCTGCCCGAAGAGGTGACGGCGTCGGCCATCGCCGATCTCACCTTCGACGCCACGGCGATCCGGCGCGCCTTCGTGGTCCGGACCCGGGACGGCGATCTCGCCGTCGATCTGCATCTCGCCGCCACCGCCGTGGTCGTGGCGCGGGCGATGGGCACCCGCTCCCCCGCCCAGGTGCTCGTCGACGTCACCCCCGACGCCGACGGGATCGCCCGCAGCAATCCGCCCGCCATCGGGGACAACGTCGTCGTCCTCTCCCCCGGCGCCGGCCCGATCACCTACCCGATCACCATCACCGGGTACGCCCGCACCTTCGAAGGCACCGTGGTCGCCCGCCTCGTCACCGAGGACGGCACGGTGGCGACCGAGGAGACGACGACGGCGGCCGACTGGCTCGACGCATGGGGAGAGTTCGCCCTCACCCTCACCGACGGCCCCACCGGACCGGTCGTCCTGTTCGTCGGGGAGGACTCCCCCGAGGACGGCCGCGAGGTAGGGGTCCGGCTCGATCTCGAGGTTCCCTAGAAGAGCCCTTCGGGCGGATCGATCACGACGTGTCCCTGCGAGGGGTGGACCTCGCCGACGATGGCGGCGACGAACGGCACCTCGACGTCGACGCCTTCGTCGGTGGTGACCACGAGCCGGTCCTGGGCGGCGCCGAGCACCACCCCGGTCACCCGACCGAGGTGCCGGCCTGCGGGATCGACGACGGCGAGACCTTCGAGGGCGTCAGGCCAGTACTCGTCCTCCCCGAGCCGGCGCCGGTCGGCGGCGGCGATGGTGAGTGTCACCCCCGGGAGCCGCTCGGCGGCGGTGCGATCGGAGACCTCCTCGAAACCGACCAGCATCCCGTCGGAATGGGGGCGGGAGGTGGCAACGGTGAGCGTACGAGGCGGTTCCTCATCGGTGACGAGCGTTTCGCCGGGGGCGAAGCGGTTGGGATTGTCGGTGAGGAGCCGCACCAGCACCGCCCCCTGAATGCCGTGGGCCCGGCGGACGTAGCCGACCGGGACCCGTGCGTCGGTGGTGGCGGCCACCGTGCCCTGTCAGTCGAGGAACTCGACCTGGACGTCGAGTCCCTCCTCGTCCCCTGCGGCCTTGGCGACGGTGCGGATGGCGCGGGCGACGCGGCCGCGCCGCCCGATGACCCGGCCCATGTCGGACTTGGCGGTGCGGACCTCGGCGAGAACCGCGTCCTGGCCGTCGTCGACGACCTCGACGCTCACCGATTCCTCGTCGTCGACGATGTTCTTGGTGATGTAGCGAACGACCCGATCGACAATCTCACCCTTCATCGTCCTCACCTTCCTCGTCCGCCGGTGCGGCGGTCGTGTCCTCGGCGGCGTCTGCGACGGCCTCCGGTGCGGTCTCGGCCTCCGCCACAGGCTCCTCGGCAGGCTCCTCGGCGGGCTCCTCTGCGGGCTCCTCTGCGACCGGGGCTTCGGCGATCTTCGCCGCCGGCGCGGTTGGGGCGTCCTCGCCCACGGTGTGGATGTCGCCCTTGACGACCCGGAAACGAGTCCAGGCGCCCGAGATCTCCAGCAGCTTGCGAACCCGGTCGGTGGGCTGGGCGCCCTTCCCGAGCCAATCGAGTGCCTTCTCGTTGTCGATCTCGATCAGGGACGGGTCCTGGCGGGGGTCGTAGCGGCCGATCTGCTCGATGTAGGCCCCATCGCGCGGCTTGCGCGAGTCCACCACGACGACGCGGTACGACGGCTGCTTCTTCTTGCCCATCCGCGTCAGGCGGATCTTGACCGGCATTGACTTCACCTCTTCTGTCGGCGACCGACCCCCGGCAGGGGAATCCCGGGAATGGGACTCTTGCCTCCGGCGATCATCTTCATCATCTTCTGTGCTTCGGAATACTGCTTGAGGACCATGTTGACGTCCTGGGGACGGGTCCCCGATCCCGCGGCGATGCGCCGCTTCCGGCTCCCGCTGATGAGCTTCGGAGAGCGCCGCTCGGCGGGTGTCATCGACCGGATGATCGCTTCGACGCGGTTCAGGTCCTTCTCATCGACCTGGACGTCACGAAGCGCCTGTCCGGCGCCGGGCAGCATACTAACCAATTGCTGCAACGGCCCCATCTTGCGGAGCTGCTGGAACTGTTCGAGGAAGTCCTCCAGGTCGAAGGTGGCGTTCCGCAGCTTCTCGGCGGCGATTTCCGCCTGTTCCAGGTCGTAGGTCTCCTCCGCCTTCTCGATCAGGGTGAGCACGTCGCCCATGCCGAGGATCCGTGACGCCATCCGATCGGGATGGAACTCGTCGAGATCGTCGAGACCTTCACCGACGCCGACGAACTTGATGGGGCATCCGGTGACCTCCCTGGCGGAGATCGCCGCACCGCCGCGGGCGTCGCCGTCGAGCTTGGTCATCACCAGCCCGGTCAGATCGGTGTAGTCGAGGAAGCCTGAAGCGACGTTGACCGCCTCCTGGCCGGTCATGGCGTCGACCACCAGCAGCACCTCGTCCGGATCCGTTGCCTTGCGGACCGCCGCCAGCTCCTCCATGAGTTCGTGGTCGACGTGGAGGCGCCCCGCGGTGTCGACGATCACCACGTTGTAGCCCTCCTGGCGTGCCTCGCGCAGCGCCGCCTTGGCGAGCTTGGGGACCTTCGCCTTGCGGTCGGCGTACACCGGAACCCCCACCCGGCGTCCCAGGGTCTGCAGCTGATCGACCGCGGCGGGACGTTGCACGTCGGCCGCCACCAGCAGGGGCCGCTTCCCCTTGGCCTTGAGGAGCCTGGCGAGCTTGGCGGCCGAGGTGGTCTTGCCGGAGCCCTGGAGGCCGGCCATCAGGATCACCAACGGTGGGGTGTCGGCCCGGACCAGTGGTGCCTCCTCCCCCAGGGTCGTGATCAGCTCGTCGTGGACGATCTTGATGACGTGCTGGCCCGGGGTGAGGCTCTTGGTGACCTCTGCCCCCACCGCCCGTTCCTTGACCCTGGCGAGGAAGGTCTTCACCACCGCCACGTTGACGTCGGCTTCCAGCAGCGCCAGCCGCACCTCACGGAGGGCCTCGTCGACGTCGCCCTCCCCGAGCCGTCCCTTGGAGCGGAGGCGGGAGAACACGTCGCCGAGGCGGGCGCTGATGGCATCGAACATGTCCCGGAGTGTAGGGAAGGCCCGTCCCCGCCGGGACCGGCCCCCACCTTGGTACGCTCGGTCAGCCGCCGACCCGGAGGAGCCATGAACCTCACCGTCATCGACCATCCCCTCACCCGCCACTACCTCTCGGTGCTGCGCGACGAGACCACCGAAGCCGAGGAGTTCCGGGCCGCGGCACGGCGCCTCACCTACACCTTGGTGCTGGAGGCGACCAGCCGGCTCCCACTCGACAAGACCGAGGTCCGCACCCCGATGGAGGCGACCACCGGCTACGTGCTCGGCGAGGTGGTGGCGGTGGCGGTGCTGCGGGCAGGCCTCGGCATGCTGGAGGCGGTGCTCGATCTCATCCCGGAAGTCCACGTCGGGTTCGCCGGGGTGCAACGCAACGAGGAGACCGCCGAGCCGGAGGCCTACTACACGAACCTCCCCGACCTGGAACACGCATCGGTGCTCATCCTCGAACCGATGCTCGCCACCGGAGGCTCCCTGTCGTGGGCCGTCGACCAGGTGAAGGCGGCCGGGGCCCGTGACATCACCGCCCTGTGCGTCGTCACCGCCCCCGACGGCGTGACCCGCATGTACCACGATCATCCCGACGTGCGCATCGTTGCCGCCGCCCACGACCGCGAGCTCAACGACGTCTTCTACATCGTGCCCGGGCTCGGCGACATGGGAGACCGGCTCTTCGGCACCCTGTGAGCGAACCCGGCGCCGACGACGACTTCACAGAGGCGGTGGTCGCGGTGCTGCACGCGCTCCGACCGGGCGAGGTCGTCGCCTACGGCGAGGTGGCGGCCGAGGCCGGGTACCCGGGGGCGGCCCGCGCCGTCGGCAACCTGCTGCGCCGTACCCCCGGTCTCCCGTGGTGGCGGGTGGTCACCTCCACCGGGCGGCTCGTCCCCGGCAGCGAAGCCGAGCAGGCGGCCCTGTTGCGGGCCGAAGGCATCGTGGTGCGCCGCGGGCGCGTCGCCCGCTGAGCCCCGACCGCAATCCGCGCGCACTCGGCGCCAAGCGGCCATACTTGACGGTTCCGAGGAGAGAAACCGACGTGACCCGTCTCGACATCATCGAGCTGATCGAACGCAAACGGGACGGGGGAACGCTGACCCCCGACGAGCTGCGCGGGGTCGTCGCCGCCTACACCGGCGGATCCGTCCCCGACTACCAGATGGCGGCCCTGCTCATGGCCGTGTTCCTCCGCGGCTTCGACAACGACGAGCTGATCCCGTGGACCGAGGCGATGCTGCACTCCGGAGACCTCCTCGACCTCGACCGCGTCGACGCCCCCAAGATCGACAAGCACTCCACCGGCGGCGTCGGCGACAAGGTGAGCATCCCACTCGCACCGCTGGTGGCGGCCTGCGGGATCGCGGTGCCGATGATGTCGGGCCGGGGCCTCGGCCACACCGGAGGCACCCTCGACAAGCTCGAGTCGATCCCCGGGTTCCGGACCCGGCTCGAGCCGGCCGAGTTCACCCGCCTCGTCGCACACCACGGCCTGGTTCTCGCCGGCCAGTCGGAGACGCTGGTCCCGGCCGATCGGATGCTGTACGCCCTGCGGGACGCCACCGGGACCGTGCCGTCGATCCCGCTCATCGCCTCGTCGATCATGTCCAAGAAGCTCGCCGAGGATCTCGACGGCCTCGTCCTCGACGTCAAGGTCGGCGCCGGGGCCTTCATGCCCGACGAGGCGTCCGCCCGGCGACTCGCCGAGACGATGGTCGAACTCGGCGCCGGGCACGGGACCCCGGTCCTGGCCCTCCTCACCGACATGGACCAACCGCTGGGCCGGGCGGTGGGCAACGCCAACGAGATGGCCGAATCACTCGACGTCCTCGCCGGTGAGGGACCCGCCGACGTCGTGGAGCTCACGCTACGGCTCGGGACCGAGATGCTGCTCCTCGCCGGTGACGCCGCCGACCAGGATGATGCCCGCCGCCGCCTGGTCGAGGCCCGCGACTCGGGGCGGGCCATGGAGAAACTCGGCGACGTCATCGCCGCCCAGGGCGGAGACCCGCGGGTCATCGAAGACCGCTCCCTCCTCCCCCACGCCCCCCACCACCACGAGGTCACCGCCTCCCGGGCCGGCACCGTCGCCGCCTGCAACGCCCACGACATCGGCGTGGCGGCGGTCCGCCTCGGCGCAGGCCGCAGCCGCAAGGAGGACGACGTCGACCCCTCGGTCGGCATCGACGTGCTCGCCAAGCGGGGCGACCGCGTCACCGCCGGAACGCCCCTCGCCCGGATCGCATACCGCGACCCGGACCGGCTCGATGCGGCCTTGCCGCTGCTGGAGCGGGCATGGCGGCTCACCGACGAGGTCCCCGATCCGGTCCCGCTCGTTCTCGGGCGGATCGGCTGACCCGCTTCCCGGGCAATCGCCACGCCGCGCTCCTAGGCTGAAGACGTTGCGGGTCCGATCCCGCGGAAGACTCCATGACATACGAACTCCTCCAGGATGCCGCTCGTACCATCGCGGCCCGCACCGGTGTCGAACGCCACCATGCCGCCGTGGTGCTCGGGTCCGGACTGGGTGACTACGCGACCCACCTCCCCGCCGCCGTCACCGTGCCCTACGCCGACATCCCCCACTTCCCCCAACCACAGGTCACGGGCCATGCCGGCACCGTGTCGTCGGTGGACGTGGAGGGGAAACGGGCGCTCCTGTTCTCCGGACGGGTCCACACCTACGAAGGATGGGGCCTGTCCGAGGTCGTGTTCGGGGTCCGGGCCGCCGCCATGGCCGGATGCCACACCGTGCTCCTCACCAACGCCGCAGGGTGCCTCGGAGGCGACCTCCTCCCCGGTGACCTGGTGGCGATCCGCGACCACCTCAACCTGACCTCCCGCAACCCCCTCCTTGGCGGGAACGACGACCGCCTCGGGCCCCGCTTCCCGGATCTCACCGACGCCTACGACGCCGGGCTGCGGCGCCGCATCGCCGCCACGTGCGAGGAACTCGGCCGCCCCTACAAGGAGGGCGTCTACGCCTGGTTCCTCGGGCCGAGCTACGAGACGCCTGCGGAGATCGAGATGGTGCGGCGCCTCGGCGGCACCCTGGTGGGCATGTCGACCGTCCCCGAGGTCATCGCGCTCCGCCACATGGGAGTGCGGGTGGGGGCGATCTCGCTCGCCACCAACTATGCGGCCGGCATCACCGGAGCCGAACTGTCTCACGCCGAGGTGACCGCGGCGGCCGCGACCGCCCACGACGACTTCACCGCTTTGGTCGACGCCCTCCTCCCCGTGCTGGTCGAGGAGCCCGACTGACCACCCTCTCTCCCCGATTCCGTACCATGGGACCCATACCCGTCCCGAGGAGTGACCACTCATGAAGATCGCCGTCTGCGTCAAGCAGATCCCCGACCCGGCGGCCCCGTACGAGCTGGATCCCGAGAGCCACTTCGTCGTTCGGCCCGAGGATCAGGTGCTCGACGACACCGACCGCTACGGGGTGGAGATCGGGCTTCGCCTCGCCGAGGACGCCGGAGACTCCACCGTGACGCTGGTGTCGATGTCCCCCGCCGGCAACCTGCAGGGCATCCGCCAGGCGCTCGCGATGGGCGCCGATCGGGCCGTCGTCGTCGACGACGCCACACTGCGGGGCGCCGATGCGCTCCTCACCGCAACGGTGGTGGCCGCCGCCCTGCGCCGGGAGGAACCCGATCTGGTGATCGCCGGCACCGAATCCACCGACGGTTCCAGCGGGGTGGTGCCCCAGCAACTCGCCGAGCTGCTGGAGATGCCGTCGCTCACCTTCGCCCGCGCCGTCACCCTCGACGGCGACGGGATCCGGATCGAGCGCCAGACCCAGGCCGGCTACGACGACGTGGCGGCGACGCTGCCGGCGTTGCTGACGGTGACGTCGGGAGTGGTCGAGCCCCGCTACCCCACCTTCAAGGGGATCATGGACGCCAAACGCAAGCCGATCGACACGGTGAGCTGCGACGACCTCGGTATCGCGCCGGCCGTCGGCCAGGAGATCCGCTCCGTGGAACCGGTGCCCGCCCGCCAATCCGGCGAGATCGTGGAAGACGACGGGGAGGGGCACCTGAAGATCCTCGCCCTGCTCGAACAAGTGAAGGTGATCTGAATGACGACCTTGGTCTTCTCCGAAGAGCACGACGGGCAGGCCGACCCCGCAGCCCTCGAGGCACTCACCAAGGCACGCGGCTGGGGTGACACCGCCGCCTTCCACGTCGGGCCCGGAAGCGACGAGGCGTTCGCCGCGCTCGGCGCCCACGGGGCGGCGAAGGTCTACCACCTCGACGCCGGTGACGCCCTCCCC
>JASFUV010000045.1:0-7637 GCA_050050155.1 Acidimicrobiia bacterium
CGGCGATCCCGCCTTCGCCACCCCATCGAAACCGATCGGCTCCTTCCTCGACGAGGAGGAGGCGATGATGCGCCGCGACCAGGAGGGGTGGAAGGTCGTCGAGGACGCCGGGCGCGGCTGGCGCCGGGTCGTGGCGTCACCGAAGCCCTTACGGATCGTCGAGATCGACGTGGTGCGCCAGCTCCTCGACGCCGGGGTAGTGGTGATCACCGTCGGCGGAGGCGGCATCCCGGTGATCGCCGACGCCGACGGCAACCTGCACGGCGTGGCAGCGGTGATCGACAAGGACCTCGCCTCGGCCCTGCTCGCCAACGACCTGGGCGCCGACCTGCTGCTCATCTCCACCGTGGTGGAGAAGGTGGCGCTGCGCTTCGGCACCCCCGAACAGGAATGGGTGGACCGGCTCACCCTCGCCGAGGTGAAGGAGTACCTCGAGGAGGGCACCCACTTCGGGGAGGGCAGCATGGCCCCCAAGATGCGGGCGGTGGTGCAATTCCTCGAGAACGGCGGCAAGGAAGCCCTCATCACCAACCCGGCGAGCCTGGAACGAGCCGTGGCCGGCGAGACCGGCACCCGGATCGTGCCATGAGCGGCAACGTCACCGGCCTCACCTGCGTCATCTGCGGGAAGACCTACCCCGAAGGCGAGGGGCGCTACGTCTGCCCCGATCACGGCACCGAGGGCATCCTCGACGTCGGCTACGACTACGAGCGGGTGGCGGCCGGCATCAGTCGGGCGTCGCTGGCGGATGATCGTGATCCGACCATGTGGCGCTACCGGCCCTTGCTCCCGATCGCCGACGATGCCGCGGTGCCGCCCCTCACCGTCGGCGGCACCCCCCTCTACGACGCCCCCCGCCTCGCCGCCGACCTCGGCATCGCCCGCCTCTGGGTGAAAGACGAGGGCCGCCAGCCGACCGCTTCCCTCAAAGACCGTGCCTCGGCGATGGCGCTCGTGAAGGCCCGAGAGGCCGGGGCCGGCGTGGTGACCACCGCCAGCACCGGCAACGCCGCCGCCGCCCTCGCCGGGCTGGCCGCCAGCGTCGGGCAGCGCAACGTGATCTTCGTCCCCGAATCGGCGCCCGAGGCGAAGATCGCCCAACTCCTCGCCTACGGCTCCACCGTGGTGCTGGTGGCAGGCAGCTACGGCGACGCCTTCGGGCTGTGCATGGAGGCCGCCGCCGAGTACGGCTGGTACAACCGCAACACCGGCTTCAACCCCTACATGACCGAGGGCAAGAAGACCGCGGTGCTCGAGATCCTCGAACAGCTCGCCTGGGACGCCCCCGACGCCCTCTTCGTCGGGGTCGGCGACGGCTCCATCATCGGCGGCCTCCACAAGGGCGTGAAGGACGCCGTGGCGCTGGGATGGATCGAGCGGACCCCCCGCATCTTCGGGATCCAGGCCGCCGGCAGCGACTACCTGGTGCAGGCGTTCGAGAGCGGCGAGGACGTGCTCACCAAGCCGCCGATTCCGGCCACCACCGTGGCCGACTCGATCAGCGCCGACCTCCCCCGCGATCGGATCAAGGCGATGGCGGCGGTCAAGGAGACCGGCGGCGCCTACCTGCGGGTGAGCGACAACGACATCCTGGCGGCGATCCCGCTGCTGGCGCGCGGTTCGGGGGTGTTCGCCGAACCGGCCGGCGCCGCCCCCTACGCCGGGCTCATCGCCGCGGTCGCGCAGGGCCTGATCGGCCGCGACGACCGGGTGGCGGTGGTCGCCACCGGCAGCGGCCTCAAAGACGTGGCGTCGGCGATGCGGGCCGTCGCCGCCGCCGGAACCGAACCGATCCGGGTCGCCCCCGACCTGGCATCACTGAAATCAGCACTGAAGGGAATCGCATGATCGACCTCACCGTCCACCCGTCCACCCTGGAATCGGCGGCGCGCCGCGCCCGTGAGAAGTCGATCCGCATTCCCACCTTCAAACAGATGCGTGACCCGTCACTGATTCCGGCGTCGATCGCCCAGCAGCTCGGCGGGGTCGGCCTGTGGGACCTCGACCCGCTGAATCTGTTCCGCATCACCTGGCACAACGAGCCGGTTCCCAGCGGCGGCGGCTTCGGCCCGGTCAGCTACCTCGAGATCCCGTCCGAGATCAGCGGGGTCGACGCCCGCATCATCATGCTGGAGGGCAAGTGGTTCCCAACCGGCGCCCACAAGGTCGGCGCCGCCTTCGGCTGCCTGGTGCCGCGGCTCATCACCGGCCAGTTCGACCCGGTCACCCAGAAGGCGGTGTGGCCGTCGACCGGCAACTACTGCCGGGGTGGCGCCTACGACTCGAACCTGCTGGCCTGCGAGTCGGTCGCCATCCTCCCCGAGGGGATGAGCGCCGAGCGGTTCCGGTGGCTGGAGTCGGTGGCGGGCGAGATCATCAAGACGCCTGGCACCGAATCGAACGTCAAGGAGATCTTCGACAAGTGCAACGAGCTGCGCGCCTCGGGCGAGGACCTCGTGATCTTCAACCAGTTCGACGAGTTCGGGAACTACCTGTGGCACTACGCCGTCACCGGCCCCGCCATGGTCGAGGTGCTGGAGAAGGTGATGGGACCGAACGATCGGTTCGCCGGCGTCACCCTCACCACCGGTTCGGCAGGCACCATCGGCTCGGGCGACTACCTCAAGCAGGTGTTCCCCACCTCGAAGATCGCGGCAGGTGAGGCGACCGAATGCCCGACCATGCTCTTCAACGGGTTCGGTGAGCACCGCATCGAGGGCATCGGCGACAAGCACATCCCGTGGATCCACAACGTCAAGAACACCGACATGGCGATGGGGATCGACGACGAGTCGACCATCAGCCTGATCCGCCTCTTCAACGAACCGGCCGGCCAGGAGTACCTCGCCTCTCAGGGCGTCAAGAGCGACTTCATCGAGAAGCTGCCGCTGCTCGGCATCTCCGGCGTGGCGAACATGCTGATGGCGATCAAGCTCGCCAAGTGGTACGAGCTGGACGGCAACGACGTCGTGATGACGCTCGGCACCGACTCGATGGAGATGTACGGGTCACGCCTCGACGAGCTCAACGCCGAGCGGGGCGCCTTCACGCCACTCGACGCGGCCGGGGCCTACCACCGCCACCTACTCGGCCAGAGCCTGGCCCACGTTCAGGAGCTGGGCTACTACGAGCGGAAGCGGATCCACAACCTGAAGTACTACACCTGGGTCGAGCAGCAGGGAAAGACCTACGACGAGATCCAGGCGCAGTGGTACGACCCCGACTACTGGACCTCGATCCAGGCCCTGGTCGACCCGATCGACGACCTGATCGACCGCTTCAACGAGCAGGTCGGGCTGGGTTAGGAAACCCTCTGCCGCCAGGCTTTCTCCGGGAAGCCCGGGACGGTTTGTCGCGACAGCCCGAAATGGGCTGCGTCGCATTCTGACGCCGGGCCGATGCTCCCTAGTATTGGGATGTACCCGGACAACCAAGCATGAGGAGGGGACGCATCATGCGACGCGACGATGTGCGGCGCGGACGGACGACCGGCATCCTGATCGCCTTCGTGATCGGCATCGTGGGCTCCCTGGTCGCAGTCCCGGGTGCGCACGCCGAGAACAAGATCGTCGACACGACGGTCGTCTCCCTCGATGGAGAACCCGGTGACCTCGCGGTCGACGCGTCCCGGAACCGGGTCTACATCCCGCTTCGCGACGAAGACCAGATCCTCGAGATCGACATCGCCACGGGGAAGACCGTCGCCGAGCACTTCGTTTCCCAGCCGGTCGGTCTGGATCTGTCCGCCGACGGCGCCTACCTGTACGCGGCGCTCTACGGGTCCACCGGCATTGCGCGCATCGATCTCAGCGATTGGACCAGCACCTCGGTCACGCTCACGGAACTCGGAGATTCGCGCACCTGGGACGTCGCCGAGGTTGCGCCAGACGTTGTGCTGGTGACCGCCAATCCGGGTAGCAACGGAATCTCGCGGGTCGTCCGCTACGACTTCGCAATGTCCGCCCAGAGCATCGTGGCCAGCAACCGAATCATCCGGGCCGGGCCGCGCATCGTCGTCGACGATGCCGGATCGTACGCGTACATCGGTGAAGGATTCTCCCCGCCGTCGATCTACAGGCTCGATCTGACGTCACCCGACATGGAAATCGTCGCCGAGGATGCGCACGGTTCCGTGAGCGGAACACAGCTCCTCGCGATCGCGCCGGCCGGCGACTTCCTGGTGACCTCTACGGGCCAGAAACTCCGGACGTCGGACCTCACCCAGATCGGGACCTTCGATTTCGGCGGGCATGTCATCAGCCCCGACGGAGACAACGTCTACTCCCTCGGTGAAGCGACGGCAGCCGGAATGACGCTTTCCATCGCCGACGCCACCACAACCCAGCGCATCGAGCAATGGGATGTCGACTGCCCGGGCGACAGATACGACAATCCCCGCCTCGCCGCCGTGGAGGGTGGGAACGAGCTGATCGCGGCATCGATGTCCGCCGTCTGCATCATCCACACCGAGACTGCCCGGCTCGGGCCCCTGCCGGCCGGTGGCCGCTTCTTCGACGACGACGGCAGCGTGCATGAGGCTTCGATCGAAGCGATCGCCGCCGCGGGGATCACGACCGGCTGCAATCCGCCGTACTCGACCGGCTACTGCCCCGACGATGTCGTGACCCGCGGTCAGATGGCGGCGTTCCTCTCCCGCGCCCTCGACCTCCCCGGCGGCGCCGTCAACACCTTCGTCGACGACGACGATTCCGAATTCGAAGGAGACATCGCACGCCTGGCGGCCGCCCGGATCACCTTCGGTTGTGACCCTCCGGCGAACACCAGGTTCTGCCCCACCGACCCGGTGACTCGGGAACAGATGGCTGCGTTCCTCGTACGCGCCTTCGACTACCGGGCAGCCGCATCCGACGTGTTCGTGGATGACGACGATTCTGTGTTCGAACGTGACATCGACGCCCTCGCCGCCGCCGGCGTCACGCTCGGCTGCGACCCACCGTCCAACACGATGTACTGCCCGCGCAGCCCGGTCACCCGCGCCCAGATGGCGACGTTCCTCACGAGAGCCCTCGACCTGCATGTGCGGGCCACGACAGACCGCCCGGCGACGCTCACGGGGACCGACCTCGAGATCGTGCCGCGAGCCGAGGCTGCAGGGTGCACCGGTTTGGACGGTGAGGTGTGCCGGGTGTCGGTAAACAACGTCGCCGGTGAGTTCTTCCTCCTCACAGGATGGTTCACCGACCACTGGTCATCTCTGCCACAGGCCGTGAAGAACGACTTCCTCTCGACCGGGGTCAGAGTCGAGGCCACATTCGACGGTGTCCCGTTGCGGCTCGTCCAATGGCCGCTGGAAGTGATCGACGACAACGCCGAAAAGCTCTACTCGTTCCAGTTCCCCGATTGGCTCTCCGACGTCCACACCCTCGAGGTCACCTTCATCGATCGCCCCAACGACAACGAATCGACAGTCCGACTCACCCTCAACATGGCGGACAGCCAGCCCGGCTATCTGGCTGCGGCGCCGGCACCCGCGGGTGTCTCTGAGCCGGGTCGGCTCGGACTGGTTGCCTTCCCGGCCCGATGACCGGCGCCGCGCACGACAGCGACGAGCGACCCTGACGCGATCGCCGACTGCCGCGGTCCCTCCGCGAAGCCCGGGTCGGTTCGCCACCGGCCGCCTACCATCGGCGGCCATGGGGAAGCGTCTCGCCCTCGCCCTGCTGCTGGCGGTCGCCACGATGGCGCCGGCCGGCGCCGGCGAGCTGCCGCCGGGTGGCACCTTCGTCGACGACGACGGCAGCGTGCACCAGGGCACCATCGAGGCCATCGCCGCCCTCGGGATCACCCGCGGCTGCAACCCGCCCGCCAACGACCGGTACTGCCCCGAAGACCCGGTGACCCGAGGCGAGATGGCGGCCTTCCTCGTCCGCGCCCTCGACCTGCCGGCAGCCGCCACCGATGCCTTCTCCGACGGCGCCGACTCGATCTTCGAGGACGACATCAATTGCCTCGCCGCCGCCGGCATCACTCGCGGCTGTGATCCCCCGGTCAACGACCGCTACTGCCCGGACGACCCGGTAACCCGAGGTCAGATGGCGGCGTTCCTGGCCCGCGCCCTCGACCTCCCGCCGACTGAGGAAACGGTGAGCTTCGCCGACGACGACACCACCCCGTTCGAGCAGAACATCGAGCAGATCTATGCCGCCGGCATCACGGTGGGATGTGGGGCCGAGCGTTTCTGTCCCAACGATGCGACGACCCGAGCCGAGATGGCGTCCTTCCTGGCGAGGGCCCTGCACCTCGACCCGGTGCCGGTGCCGGCGCGCCCGATCACCGTCGACGTCGTCCCTCGGGAGGGATGGGGCGCCGCCCCACCGCGGGGCTCGTTCACCGAACACGAGATCGACCACATCACCATCCACCACGCCTGGAGCGAGGGAAGCGGCTCCGGACCGGCCGTGTTCCGGAGCTGGCAGAACTACCACTTCTCGCTGGGCTGGCCCGACCTGGCCTACCACTTCATCGTCGGCAAGGACGGGAAGGTCTACGAGGGGCGCCCCTACACCGCGGTGGGCGACACCGCGACCTCCTACGACCCCACCGGCCATTTCCTCATCGTGGTCGAGGGCTACTTCGACGAGGACGTGCCGACGCCGCAGCAGCTCGAGATGCTGGCGCGCATGATCGCCTGGGCGTCGGTGCAGTTCGACGTCCCGGCCGACGAGATCGCCGGGCACCGTGACTACGCCGCCACCACCTGCCCCGGCGCCAACCTCTACGCCAAGATCGTCGACGGGTCGCTGGCGGAACGGGCCGCCGAGATCATCGCGGCGGGAGGCGTCACCCTCACCTACGACGGCTGATCGCTGCCCGGCGGTGTGACGTTGCGGGAGGGAAGCCCGGCGAGGATACGGAAGGCGCGGCGCAGGCCCTTGCGGTTGAGCACCACGTGGCCGATGGTCACGAGGGCGATCCCCACCGACACCCAGAAGTGGACGTCCTTCCACTCCGACTTGGTGAGCCACAGGATCTCGGTCCATCCGGCGCGGCGGCCATCGGGCGAGAAGTAGAGGAGGAAGCCGGTGACGGCGACCACCACCCAGCCGAACACCATGATCGACGAGAACACGGCCCGCAGGCGGAGCCGGATGCGCGGCCAGGACGAGCGTGCCATGCCCGGCACGCTACACGCCGTCTCCTACTGGTGGGTGGTGTGTTCCGGGATGACGCGGACGACGAGACGCTCGCTGTCCGGCGGCTCGTACTCGTAGCGCTCCGTCCCGAGGTACTTCTTGGCGAGCGCGTCGATGAGGTGATGGCGGGGGTCGGGCTCGATCTCCACCGGGCCCCGGATCTCGAGGTAACGGTACGGATCGTCGGGATCCTCGATCGACACCGCGATCCGGGGGAAGCGGCGGAGGTTCTGGATGCGCTGCTTGGTGGGGGTGGCGCTGATGAGGAGCGCCTCCCCGTCCCAGTCGTACCAGACCGGGTGGCTCTGCGGTTCCCCGCCCGGCCCGATCGTCGCCACGTGGGCGAACCCCTTCTTCTCCAGGATGTCCCGATGCGATTCCGGGATGACGGTCATCATTGCTCCTGTCTCGATGGCAGCCACCACAACACCGCGCGACGAGCCGCTCTTCCGCTCGCGATCTCCCATCCGCCAGAATCGATGG
>JASFUV010000046.1:0-7634 GCA_050050155.1 Acidimicrobiia bacterium
GCCGGCACCGTCATCGGGCTCCTCGGTTACCACCGCATCCTCGAGATCCTGGCCCGCCCCTACCAGGACGCGGTGGCCGGCGACCGGCTCGCCTACTTCCAGCCCACCGAGGCGTTCAGCCTCGTCATGAAGATCGGCCTCTTCGGCGGCGTCATCATCGCCAGCCCCATCATCGTGTACCAGCTCTGGCGCTTCGTCGGCCCTGCCCTCACCCGGCGGGAGCGCCGCTACGTGATCCCGCTGTCGGGCGTGATGGGGGCCCTGTTCGTCGCCGGGGTCGGCCTCGGCTACGCCACCTTGCCATTGGCGTTGCGGGTGCTGCTCGGCTTCGGCACCGATCTGCTCGACCCGACGATCGGGGCCAACTTCTACCTCAGTTTCGCCATGCGGTTCCTGCTCGCGTTCGGGATCGCCTTCGAGTTCCCCGTCTTCCTGTTCGCCGCCGCCGCGCTCCGCATCGTCCGTAGCGATCAGTTGCGGTCCCAGCGGCGCTGGGCGGTGGTGGTGGTGACGGTGGTGGCGGCCCTCATGACACCGGGCGGCGACCCACTCACCCTGGCGTTGCTCGCCACCCCGATGTACCTGCTCTACGAGGCGACGATCCTGGCGATCCGGCTCGTCCTGAAGCGATGACCGATCCCGGCGGAGCGCTGGCGGAGTTCGTCGCCGGCCTGCCGTTCCCGCCTGATCGATTTCAGCAAGAGGCGTTCGCGATGCTGGCTGCGGGCGAGTCGGTGGTGGTGACGGCGCCCACCGGCGCCGGCAAGACCGTGGTGGCGGAGGCCGCGGTGCATCTCGCGCTCGAAGCCGGGCGCCGCGCCTTCTACACCACCCCGATCAAGGCCCTCTCCAACCAGAAGTACGGCGACTTCCGGGAACGCTACGGCGCCGAGCGGGTGGGGCTCCTCACGGGCGACAACGTCATCAACGGCGACGCCCCCCTGGTGGTGATGACCACCGAGGTGTTGCGCAACATGATCTACGCCGACAGCGCCGCGCTCGACGACCTGGGGGTGGTGGTGCTCGACGAGGTGCACTACCTCCAGGACCGCTACCGGGGCGCGGTGTGGGAGGAGGTGATCATCCACCTGCGGCGCGGCGTGCAGCTCGTCAGCCTCTCGGCGACGATCGCCAATCCCCGGGAGTTCACCGACTGGATCACGGAGCGGCGCGGCCCCACCGGGCTGGTGGTCGAGACGCACCGCCCGGTGCCGCTGGAGAGCCTCTACATGGTGCGGGACAAGCACCGGGAACACCGTGTCGACCTCTTCGAGGTGTTCGCCCGCGGCAGCACCCGCCCCAACCCGGAGATGGTGCGCCTCCTCAAGAAGGGCCGGGGCCGGTTCCGCCGCTTCGGGTACCCGAGCCGGCTCGAGGTGGTGACGCGTCTCGGGCGTGAGGGCCTGCTCCCGGCCATCTACTTCATCTTCTCGCGCGCCGGCTGCGAGCAGGCGACCCGCACCGTTGCGGAGGCCCGCCTCGACCTCACCACCGAGGAGGAGCGCCGCCGGATCCGGGCGGTCGCCGAGGAGCTGACCGCCCACCTGCCGGACGCCGACCTCGGGGTGCTCGGGTTCGCCGGATGGCTCGAGGAGCTCGAACGCGGCGTCGCCGCCCACCATGCTGGCATGGTGCCGGCCTTCAAGGAGGCGGTCGAGGATCTGTTCCGCCAGGGGCTCCTCAAGGTCGTCTTCGCCACCGAGACCCTCGCGCTCGGCATCAACATGCCGGCGCGGACCGTGGTGCTGGAGCGGCTCACCAAGTTCACCGGGGAGGCGCACGAGGTGATGCAGCCGGGGGACTACACGCAGCTCACGGGGCGGGCGGGGCGCCGCGGCATCGACACCCGCGGGAGCGCGGTGGTGCTGTACAGCCGGGACCTGCCGTTCGAGCGGGTCGCCGCCATCGCCGCCGAGGGGAGTCATCCGCTGGTGTCGAGCTTCCAGCCCTCCTACAACATGGCGGTGAATCTGATCGCCAACTACGCGCAGGAACGGGCCGAGGCGCTGCTCTCTGCATCGTTCGCCGAGTTCCGTTCCGGGCAGCGGCGGGCGGCACTGCAACACGAGATCGCCGAGCGGGAGGCGGAGGTGGCCGAGTTCCGGACGGCCGCCGCCTGCGAGCAGGGCGACATCTGGGCCTATGCCGCCGGGGCGGGCAAGCGCGGGGTGGATCACCGGCTCGCCATGCGCGATTTCGTCCAGGGCATCCAGGAGGGCGACGTCCTGCGCCTCTCTCCCGATCCGGGCGACCGCTGGGTGGTGCTGGCGCGAGGATTCGGGGTGAGTCCCCGCCTGCTGTTGGTGTCGGCGTCGGGGAGGGCGCGGCGGGTCGCGCCCGAGGATCTCGGCCCCGCCGTCGGCATCGTCGGGTCGCTGCCGTTGCCGGATCCGGTACGGGCCCGCGATTCGGGCTACCAGCGGTCGATCGCGGTGCGGCTCCGTTCCTGGTCGCCTGCGGAGGGAACCCGGCCGGTGGACTTCGCCACCGCAGGCAACGACGACCCGGTGGCGGCCTGCCCCCGCCTCATCGAGCACCTCGGCTGGGTGCGGCGGGCCGAGAAGGGCGAGCGCGATCTGCGGCGGCTGCGGCGGCGCCTCGACCGCAGCGACGCCGGGACGGTGGCCCGGTTCCACGGCACCCTCGGCCTGCTGGAGGAGTGGGGCTACACGGCGGGATGGAGCCTGACCGAGCGGGGTGATCACCTTCGCTTCGTCTACAACGAGCGTGACCTGCTGCTGGCGGAATCGATCGAGCAGGGTGATTTCGACGGCCTCCCACCGGCCGAGCTGGCCGCCCTCGCCAGCCTGTTCACCTACGAGGCCCGGGCGCAGGACGCGGCCGGAGGGTGGCCAACCGAGCGGGTCCGGGCGCGGGGCGAGGCGGTGCTGTCCCTCGCGGGACGGCTCAACGTGGCGGAACGGCGCCACCACCTGCCCGAGACCCGCGGGCCCGATGAGGGTTTCGCCGCCGTCGCCCACGCCTGGGCGGCCGGGGTCGAACTGGAGGATCTCTTCGACGACGACCTCGTCGCGGGGGACTTCGTGCGGAACTGCCGCCAGCTCCTCGACCTCCTCCGCCAGCTCCGCGACGGGTTCCCCCGGCTAGGCTCGGCCGCGGCAGCAGCGATTCGAGCGATCGATCGGGGCGTCGTCGCTGCCGGGGGTCGCATATGACTTGGTGGGTGATCGTCAATCCGGCGGCTGGGAGGCGGGGTGATTCCCTGCGCCGCACCCGCGCCAGTCTCGAGGCGCGCGCCATCCCGCATGTCATCCGGCTCTCCGAGAGCCCCGAGCACGTGGCGGCCCTCGTCGCCGAGGGCCGGGAGGAGGGCCATCGCCGGTTCGTGGCGGTCGGAGGCGACGGCACCGCCCACCTGGTCCTCAACGGGTTGATGGCCCACGGCTGGGAGGAGCCGCCCACCCTCGCCATCCTCCCCGCAGGCTCAGGGTCCGATTTCATCAAGACGTTCGCCCTGCCGCGCCGCCTCGAGGACATGGCCGACCATCTCGTCACCGACGACGTATACCGCTGCGACGTGCTCGTCCTCGACGGCGGCTTCGGGCGCCGCTATGTCCTCAACGCCGCCAACGCCGGCATCGCCGCCGCCTCGATCCCGGTGACGAACCGCCTCCCGCGCCTGCTCGGCAGCAGCCGTTACGCCATCGCGTTCTGGCTTGCGCTCGCCGGGTTCCTTCCGGCGGAGACGGAGGTGAAGGTGGGGAGCCGCACCATCGCCGGAACGACCCTCAACGTGGTGGTGGCGAACGGCCAGTACTTCGGGGGCGGCATGAACGTGGCGCCGAAGGCGGCCGCCGGGGACGGCAAGCTGGAGGTGCAGGTGTTCGCGGGCCCCCGCCGTAAGGCGTTCCGGGTGATGCCGCGGGTGGTGCGCGGTTCGCATCTCGGGTGCCGTGAGGTGACCCGCGTCGTCGGCGTCGACGCCGAGGTCGAGGTCCCGGACGGGTGGCCGATCGAGGCCGACGGCGAGCTGATCGGGCGGGGCCCGGTGCGCGTCGGGCTGCTGCCCGGCGCCATCGATTTCAAGATCTGAGCCCCGCCCGACGAGGCGGGAAGAAACGACAGGAAACAGTCGTTTGCTCTGTGCCACCGCCCGATATACTCCCGCGCCACGAAAGGTGCCATGGACACCACGACCGACACGCCCGAGGACACCGTGCCCGACGAAGACGACTTCGCTGACGAGTCTGCGCCCGAATGGGACGAGGACGTCGAGGACATCGACGAGAACGATCTCGTCGACGATGACCTGGGAGATGACGATCTCGTCGACGACGATGACCTTGGCGACGATGACGTCGAGGACGACGAGGACGACGAGGAGGAGGATTCCGACGACGAGGCGCTCGACGAGCTGGAAGCCGAAGAGCTCGACATGCTCACCGACGACGAGGAGTCGGAGCGGCTCGCGGTCGACGAGGCCGCCGTGCTGCGTGACATCCGCCGGGCCGAGTTGACGATGGACGAGGAGGGGGCGGGCGGCGTCAAGGCCGACGAGTTCGTGTGCAGCCAGTGCTTCCTCGTCAAGCGCAGCAGCCAGCTGGCGGATCGTCGGAAGAGGATCTGCCGCGACTGTGCGGACTGACACCCTCGTCGTCGTTCCGACCTACAACGAGGCAGACAACATCGCCGTCATGGTCGAGGCGGTGCTCGCCCACGGTCCGCGGGTTCTCATCGTCGACGACGCCTCCCCGGACGGGACCGGCGACCTCGCCGACGGCCTCGCCGCCGACGAGCGGGTCGACGTCCTCCATCGGGAAGCCAAGGCGGGCCTGGGCCCTGCCTACGCCGCCGGGTTCCGGTGGGGGCTCGATCACGGGGCGGAGATCCTCTGCGAGATGGACGCCGACCTGTCGCACGACCCTGCGGACCTGCCCCGGTTGCTGGCGGCGATCGACGGCGGCGCCGACCTTGCGATCGGGAGCCGCTACGTGGCAGGCGGCGGGGTGGAGCACTGGCCGTGGCACCGGCGCTGGCTGTCGGCCGGCGGCAACCACTACGCCCGGTTCATGCTCGGCACCGCGATCCGCGACATGACCGCCGGGTACCGGGCGTTCCGGGCGGCGGCCCTCGAGCGGCTCGATCCGTGGTCGTGCCGGGCCTCCGGCTATGGCTTTCAGGTGGAGATGGCGTGGCGGGCATCGGCCCGTGGCCTCACCGTGGTCGAGGTGCCGATCGTCTTCCGCGACCGGCAGCGGGGCGACTCCAAGATGGACATGCGGATCACGATGGAGGCGATGGCACTGGTGACCCGTTGGGGGCTGGGGCGCCTGTTCCGCCGTGGAAACCGGGCGGCGTGATGGAGGTCACCGCCCGGCCCGCCGGCGTCGGCGACGTTCCCGATCTGCTGCGGCTCTACCGGGAGCTCGAGCACGAGATGGTGACGCTCAAGCCGGTGTGGTCACTCGCCGACGGCCTGCCCGAGCCGGCCGAGGCGGCCCTGCGCGACCTGCTCGACGATCCGGACTCCCATGTGTGGATCGGGCTCATCGACGGCGTCCCTCTCGGTTTCCTGTGGGCCCGGATCGAGCCGCTGCTGCCGCAGGCGAACGGGTCGGAGGTGGGGGTGGTGCGGTTCATCTTCACGGAGCCGGAGGCACGGCGGGTCGGCCTGGGGGAGGCGATGCTCGATGGGGTCTTGGCCGTGGTGCGGGCGCGAGGGGTGGAGCGCTTCGACGCCAGGGTCGGCCCGGGCCACCGCGATGCCAAGAACTTCTTCGAGAGCTTCGGGTTCTCGGCCCGCCTCATCGTGATGTTCCGCGACGAGGCGCCGGGGGAGCGGCAATCCCGGTGGGAGGCGATCTCGGGATCGTGACTACGCCGCTCGACGTCGTGGATCTGATGGCGGCGATGATCCGCAACGCGTGCGTCAACGACGGCACCCCGGATTCGGGGCACGAGGACCGGTCGGTGGCGACACTGCAGGAGTACCTGGGGAGCCCCGGGACCGTCGTGGAGCCGCAGCCCGGGCGCCAGAGCGTCGTCTACCGGGTCCCCGGACGGGTGCCGGGCGCCCCGGCGCTGGCGTTGCTGCCGCACCTCGACGTGGTGCCCGCCAACCCGCAGGGCTGGAGTCGGGACCCGTTCGCGGCGGAACGCCACGACGGGTTCGTGTGGGGGCGGGGCGCCCTCGACATGCTCAACATCACGGCGGCGATGGCGGCGGTGTTCCGTCCCTACCTCACCGGGGAGTTCCCGCCGCTTCCGGGGGATCTGGTGCTGGGGGCGGTGGCGGACGAGGAGGCGGGCGGGGCGCTCGGCGCCGGCTACCTGGTCGACCACCACTGGGATCTCGTCGCCTGCGACTTCCTCCTCACGGAGGTGGCGGCGCCCGGGTTCGGCGCTGGGCCGGAGGCGGTGCTGCCGGTGACGGTGGCGGAGAAGGGGCCGTCGTGGCGGACGCTGCGGGCGACGGGGGAACCGGGCCACGCCAGCCAGCCGCACGGCACCCGCAACGCCCTGGTGCCGCTGGCGGAGGCCGCGACCCGGATCGCGGGCGAGCCGCTCCCGGTGTTGATCACCGACGAGTGGCGTGCCTTCGTCGCCGCGGTGGGTCTGCCGGCCGCCCTCACCGATCCCGCCGGCGTCGACGGGGCGGTCGCGGAGCTCGACGCGGTCGATCCGGCGCTGGGGCGCTGGGCGCACGCCTGCACCCATCTCACCGTCACGCCCACCGTGGTGGCGGCCGGGTCGGCGCAGAACGTGGTGCCCGACGAGGGGCTGTTGCGGATCGACGCTCGCCTCCTCCCCGGCCAGGACGACGCCGCGGTCGACGCCCACCTGCGGCGGGTCCTCGGCGACGACCTGGGCGGGTTGACCGTCACCACCGACACCCGCTTCGCGCCGAACGCGTCGCCGACCTCCGGCCCGTTGTGGGAGGCGATGGGCGACGCCGCCGGGGCGACGACCGGGTCGCGCCGCCTGGCGCCGATGCTGATCCCGGTCACCACCGACGCCCGCTTCTTCCGGGCCCGCGGGGTGCACGCCTATGGGGCGGGCCTCTTCGACGACCGGATGGGCTTCGGGGAGCTGCTCGGCATGTTCCACGGCAACGACGAGCGGGTCAGTGAGGAGAGCGTGCACCGCACCACCGCCTTCCTGGCGGCGACGGTGCGGCGGTTCGGGGAACGGACCGCCGGCGGTTAGGCGGTGGCGTCGGGGGCCGGTTCGGGCGGCCCTTCCGCCCCGTCCCATTCCTTGGGGATCTCCGAGGTGGAGAGCCGTTCGGCTTCGATGTCTTCCCGTTTCAGCCCGAGCACGAAGAGGATGGCGTCGAGGTAGGGCACCTGGAGGGTGGTGTCGGCGGCGGCCGCCAGCACCGGTTTGGGGTTGAAGGCGATGCCGAGGCCGGCCTGGCTCAGCATGGCGAGGTCGTTGGCGCCGTCGCCGATGGCGACGGTCTGTTCCAGGCTGATCCCGTCGGCGGCGGCGATCTCTTCGAGGAGGCGCGCCTTGGCGGCTCCGTCGATGATGTCGCCTTCGAGTTCCCCTGTGAGGGCGCCGTCGGCGACCGCGAGGTGATTGGCGTTGGCGCTGTCGGCTCCGAGATGTTCGCGGGCGAAGTCGGCGAAGAGGTCGAAGCCGCCCGAGACGATGGCGACGCGGTATCCGAG
>JASFUV010000047.1:0-7563 GCA_050050155.1 Acidimicrobiia bacterium
GACCCCGCTTCCGCCAGCTCCGCGACTCCGATCACAGCCCGATCCGGTACAAGCGGGTGGCCGAGACCGACGGCGAGGAAGTCCCCTACGAGCACATCGTCAAGGGGTACGAGATCGACAAGGGCCGCTACGTCGTGTTCACCCCCGACGAATTGTCCGGCATCATGACCGGGCTCTCCGGCGGCAAGGTCGACGTCGTCCAGTTCGTCGACGAGCGCGAGATCGACCCGATCTACTACCGCAGCGCCTACTACCTCGCCCCCGAGAAGACCGGCGTCAAGGCGTACCGGATCCTGCGCGACGCACTCACCCGCAAGCAGATGGTGGGCCTCGCCAAGGCGGCGATCCGGGAACGGGAGTACCCGGCAACGATCCGGGTCGAGGACGACGTCCTCGTGCTGGAGACGATGTTCTGGCCCGACGAGATTCGGGAGCCACACTTCGAAGCGCTCGAAGAGGAGATCGAGGTGCGGGACGAGGAACTGACGATGGCCGAGATGATCATCGACAACCTCGCCACCTCGTTCGATCCCTCCGCCTGGATCGACGCGTCACGCGAAGCGGTCGAAGCGGCCGCCGCCCGCAAGGCGGAGGGCGAGGAGATCGTCGCACCCGAGGCGCCCCAGGCAACCGGTGTCGTCGATCTGATGGAGGCGCTCAAGGCAAGCGTCGAGGCCACCAAGGCACGGAAGGCGGGATGAGCGGCGGGCCCGCTCAGATGTCCGACGCCGCTTCCAGCTCCTCGATCTGCGCCGTGAGACGGAACGCGACGACGATGAGCGCCAGCGTCATGGCGGCAACGAGAGCTTCGATGGGCGTCATAGGAACTCGTCGGCGCCCCATGGAGGCAACTTGAACCCCGGTTTTCGCGGAATCCGGGGCCGCTAGGCGCCCAACTCCTCACGGACCAGCCGGTTCACGAGGCCACCGTCGACCGCGGCGCCGGATTTCATGACGTGCCCGATGACGCGCCCGACCATCTTCGGATCGGAGGCGCCCAGCTCGTCGATGGCGGACCGCACCAGGACCCGGGTCTCGTCCTCACCGAGCGTCGCGGGGAGCCACCGCGACAGGTAGTCGATCTCGAAGGCGAGCTTGGCGGCCTGCGCCTCGCCTCGCTCCCCGGCCCCCTCGAACTCGCGCTTGGCCTTCGTCATTTTCTTGACGTACGACGCGATGGTCGACAGGTAGAGGTCATCATCGACTTCACCGGTGAATCCGGGCGCCGACTTGGCGACGGACACCTCCGTCTGCACCTGGCGGATAGCGTTCACCCGGGGCCGATCCCCTGCCTTCATGGCGTCCTTCAGCTCGTGGGTCAGTTCGTCTCGTACCGTCATTTGTAACGTCCTCCTCGCCATGTCGGCCGGGAGGGTCCCCGCCATGCGGGGATTACAGCGAATGTGCCGTATCTGCTCGGCGACGAATCGCTTGAAACCCTCCCCCGACGTGTTCTATGATCGCACTCGCGGACCAGAAGTGTGGTCCTTTTGTTGTGCCACACTTTGAGAAAGAATTCACATTCACAAACGACCGAGGATGACGAGGAGCTGAGCGAGCCATGTTGACACTCACCGACTGGCGCGAGCTCGCTGCCTGCAGGGATTCCGATCCCACCCTCTTCTTCCCGATCGGCACCACCGGCCCCGCCGTCGACCAGATCGTCAAGGCGCAGATGATCTGCTCCATCTGCTCGGTGAACGAGGCCTGCCTCCAATACGCCCTCCACACCAACCAGGAAGCAGGCGTGTGGGGCGGGTACGCCGAAGATGATCGGCGGCGGCTCCGGAAACGCTGGCTGGCGGAACGGCGCCGCCGGCGCCAGGCCAGCTGACCACCTCTCCTCCCCTCCTTCGAGCCCGGTTCCACCACCGGGCTCGATGACGTCTCGGATCAAGAAAAGCCGACTCCCGGCCCATCCTTGCCCTTGTCGACCTCGAGGAAGACGATCTTCTCGCCAACGAGACCGTGCCGCTCGCCCTTGGCGTCGGTGATCCACAGCATCCCCCCATCGGAGATCGCCGCTTCCAGGTCGGCGATGAGCGCCGCCGGATCCGCTACCTCGAACTCCAACTCCCGGGCGCCCTGAACCCCGATGCGGACCTTCACGTTGTCACTCACTGCCGTCCTCGCTGATTGGCTGGATGCGAATCGTAGACCGCCTCGTCAGCGGATCACGAGCTCCGGATGGCTCCGCAGCTTCGGCTTGCGGCTCTCCACCGCATCGGCGAGCGCGGCGAAGGCGGCAGCCGCCTCTCCCCCGGCATCGGCGACGATGGCGGGACTGCCCGCGTCGGCGCCCTCTCGCAGGGCCGGCACCAGCGGGATCCTGGCGAGCAGCGGGACCTCCAGCTCGGAGGCCAGCAGCTCCCCTCCCCCTTCGCCGAACAGCCGGTACTGCGTGCCGTCGTCGCCGGTGAACCACGACATGTTCTCGACGACGCCGAGCACGTCCTGGTTGACCTTGCGAGCCATGAGCCCGGCGCGCTTGGCGACCCGCTGCGCCGTGACCTGCGGCGTCGTCACCACGATCGACTCGGCGCGGGGCAGGAACTGCGAGATCGAGATCGCCACGTCCCCCGTCCCCGGAGGCATGTCGATGAGGAGGTACTCGGGGTCGCCCCAATGCACGTCGGCAAGGAACTGCTCCAGGGCCTTGTGCAGCATCGGCCCCCGCCAGATCACCGCCTGGTCGGGCGCCACGAAGTAGTCCATCGACATCACGGCCACACCGTGCCGCTCGGGCGGCAGCAACGTGTCGTCGATCACGGTCGGTTGCCGGTCGATGCCCAGCATCTTGGGGATCGAGAAGCCCCACACGTCGGCGTCGATGATGCCGACCGAGCGGCCCATTTCTGCCAGCGCCACGCCCAGGTTCGCCGTCACCGACGACTTGCCGACCCCGCCCTTGCCGGACGCGATGGTGATGATGCGGGTGCGGCTCCCCGCCTTCCCCACCGAGATCTCCCGCTGCTCACCATGGAGGCTGGTGACGAGGCGGCTCCGCTCCTCGTCGCTCATGTGGGTGAACTCGACCGTCACCTCGGTGACGCCCTCGACGCTGCGGGCCGCGGCCGTGACGTCGTCGGTGAGCTTGTCCTTCAGCGGGCACCCGGGGATGGTGAGGGCCACCAACACCCGGACGGCGCCGTCGTCGGACACCTCCAGCTCACGCAGCATGTCGAGGTCCGCCAGCGTGCGGTGGATCTCGGGATCTTCGACCTTCTCGATGGCGGCCCGAACCGCAGCTACGTCGACCACGTCGTCACTTCTCCTATCCGCGTAGTGCATAGAAACTATAGTGAGGAGGGTAGAGCACCGATCCGGCACGACACGGCGGAGGACAGGTGGACACCAGGCTCTTCGATCAACAGGTCGGCGACCTCGCCTCGTCCCTCGGGGATGCGACACGACGCGGCATCTACATCGCAGCGCGGGAGGCTCCCGAGCCCGTCACCGCCTCCCAGATCGCCGAGCTGTTCGCCATCCACGCCA
Source organism: Acidimicrobiia bacterium (assembly GCA_050050155.1). Lineage (GTDB taxonomy): Bacteria > Actinomycetota > Acidimicrobiia > Spongiisociales > UBA5794 > CAYQEC01. The sequence continues at coordinate 3,496 of JASFUV010000047.1, forward strand.
ACGTCGCCCGCCACCATCTCGATCGCCTCGTCGACGACGGCTACCTCGAGGTCTCACGCCGGCGCCGCCCCGGGAAACGCGGGCCGGGTGCCGGTCGCCCCGCCAAGCACTACGAGGTCACCCACAAGGAGGTGTCGCTGCAGTTCCCGGCCCGCCGCTACGACCTCCTCTCCGAGCTGCTGGCCCGCATGATCGAGCGGCTCGCTCCCGAATCGGCGTCCGCGGTCGCGATCGAGGTGGGACAGGAATACGGGCGCCAGCTCGCAGCCCAGATCGGGCTCCCGGACGATGCCGGGTTCGAGACCGCGGTCCAGGCGGTGGTCCGGGCCATGGCCGGCGTCGGATTCGACACCGAGGCGCACTCCGACGAGCGCCGGCTCCTCACCCACTTCTGCCCGTTCGGCGAAGCCGCCACCAATCACCGTGACATCGTCTGCCGCCTCGACCAGGGCATCGTGATGGGTCTGTTCGAGCACATCCCCGGCACGGATCAGCCCATCGTGACGCCCCATCTCTCGCCCGAGGACGCCTGCATCACCGACGTCTGAAACATTGACCCGGGCGCTCAGCATTTCCTCCTCAATGTCGCGCCGCCTCCGGCCGATCAATCCCCCAGCGGATGATCAGGAGGTAGTGCCATCAAGGACGACGTGCGCGCCGGGACCATCGCCCTGGCCGGCGCCCTCGCCACCGGTGCGGTGTGGATCATGGTGCTCCTCGACGCCTCCCACCTGAGCACACTGATCGCGCTCGGCGCCGTCACCTGCGCCGGCCTCCTCATGGCGTGGCACGGACGAATCTCCAACCGCCGGGTAGCCAGCGACCTGATGCGCCACGTCTCACACGAACTCCGCACCCCACTCACCGGCCTGCTCGGAACCCTCGACCTCCTCGCCGAGCCCGACGCCCAACTCGAACCGGCAGAAGCGGCCGAACTCATGGGGCTCGCCCGCAACGAGGCCACCAACCTCATGCAGATCGTCGAGAACGTCCACACCGCCTCCCGACTCGACCGAAACGTGGTCGCCGCGAAACGGATCCCGGTGAGCCTCCCCCACATCGTCGACGAAGCGGTGCGGCGGCTCCCGACCGTCGCCCGCCGCACCTACGTGATGGCCGATCCCGCCGCGGTGGTGTGGGCCGACCCCAGCCTGCTCCTCCAGATCGTCACCAACCTGGTCCAGAACGCCCACCGCTACGCCCCCGACGGAGGCATCGAAGTGACCTTCGAGCACGACGGTGACGAGGTCCTGCTGCACTTCTCCGACGACGGGCCGGGGGTGGCGGCGCAACGCTCGGCGACGCTGTTCCGGCGCGGCGAAAGCGAAACCGGGCTCGGGCTCGGGCTGCCCCTCAGCCGCAGCCTGGCCCGCGCCATGGGTGGCGACCTCGTCCTCGGCACCGCCCGGCGATCCGGCACCACGTTCACCCTGACCCTCCCCCACTGCGACGAGGAACCGGCCGCCTTCCTCGACACCGACGTCGGGCCCGGAGAGGGGCCGGTGGCCCTCTCGCCTCGGGCACGGCTCCTCGTCGACATGGTCGCCGCCCTCTCGGAGCGTTCCGTCGATCGAGTCGTCACCGCCCTCCGGAACCTCTACGGGGATCTCCTCGGCGCCACCGGCGGCCTGCTGATCATGCCCAACGGAGCCGGCGGCTTCCGCCACGCCGGAAGCTTCGGGACCGTCGACGATGCCGGCGTCATCGCCCACGACCACATCCTCGGACGCGTCATCGAGCAGGGCTGTCCCATCGAGATCGACGACCTGACGAGCGACGACGCCGAGCAATGGCGCCACGTCCTGCGTGGCGACGCCGCCCTCTTCTCCCCCGTGTTCGACATGAACGAGCCGATCGGGGTCCTCGCCATCGGCTGGGAGGACGCCTCCGCGCTCCCCGGTGCGGGCGGCAGGGAAGTCGCATCCGCCCTCGCCGAACTTGCCGGCTTCGCCATCCACCGCAGCCTGCTGGCCGACGACGTCGCCTTCGAGCGCAGCCTGCGACACAGTGTCATGGCGTCGCTGCCCATCGCCATCTCGGTGTTCGCCGGCGACCCGCCGAAGGTCATCGACTGGAACCGCCAGGAGGAGGTCCTGCTCGGACTGAACTGCGGCACCGACCGGCCTCGTGACCTCGGCGACAGCCAGTCGCAGTTCGACGTGCAGTTCGCCGACGGAACGCCGCTCACCATCGAGAACGCCCCCGTCACCCACGCCATCCGTAGCGGGGAATCGACCGGACCGATCCTGCTCATCATCCGGCGTCTCGACGGCACTCGCGTCACGACCCGCACCCACTGCGCTCCGTTCTTCGACAGCAGCGGCCGGGTCGCCGGAGCCGTCGTGACCTCCGAGGAACTCGACGTCGTCGGCAGGGACACCTTCGGAGAAGTCGGTTCCCACGGCATCGCCGTCGTGGGTACGGTGGAATCAGGGCACACGACCACGAGGTAGGGCGATGACGGCACACGACGGACAGCCCCCTCCATCCGGGGGAGGCGACAGAGACCCGCTCGATGCCGCACCCGCCGCGACCTCGTTCGCGGCGAGGGCCCGGCGCATCCACGACCGCCTCCCGGTCATCGACGGCCACAACGATCTCCCGTGGGAGCTGCGAACCCGGGCCGGCTCCGACCTCGACCTCGCCGACCCGCGAGGTGATCTCCGCGGCTACCACACGGATGTTCCCCGGCTCCTCAGGGGCGGTGTCGGCGGCCAGTTCTGGTCGGTGTACGTCCCGGCGCGGAGCGAGGCGCCGCTGCGCGACACCATCGAACAGGTCATGCTGGTTCGTCGCATGGTGGAACGCGACCCCGACCAACTCGCCCTTGCAGTCACCGCCGACGACATCGTCCGGATTCGGGCCGAGGGGCGCATCGCCTGCCTGATGGGCGCCGAAGGAGGGCACAGCATCGAGGGATCGCTCGGCGCGCTCCAGGCCCTCGCTGCGCTCGGGGTCCGCTACCTGACCCTCACCCACGCCGACTCGCACGACTGGGCAGACTCGGCCACCGACGACGCCCGCCACGGCGGCCTCGCCGCGTTCGGCGAGGAGGTGGTGCACGAGATGAACCGCCTCGGCATGATGGTGGACGTCTCCCACGTGTCGGCCGACACGATGCGCCACGCCATTCGCGTCAGCGACGCCCCCGTGATCGCCTCCCATTCCTCCGCCAGGGCCCTCGCCGACCACCCTCGCAACGTCCCCGACGACGTGCTGACGATGATCGGAGAGAAAGGCGGCGTGGTGATGGTCAACTTCTATCCGGGGTTCGTCGTCGCCGCCACCGCCGAGCGGGCCCAGGGGATGTTCAGCATGGCCCGGCGCCTCCGTGCCCGGTTCGGGCCCGACGAGGACACTGCGTTCGAGCAGGCGATGCAGGACCTGGTGGCGGCCCGGGACTGGGACCGGGGCTCGGTCCGGGACGTCGCCGACCACATCGAACACATCGCCGATGTCGCCGGGGTGGACCATGTCGGGCTCGGGAGCGACTTCGACGGCGTCGACATGACCCCGGAAGGCCTCGATGACGTGTCGTGCTACCCGGCGATCACCGAGGAGCTGCTGCGGCGAGGCTGGAGCGACGGCGACGTCCTGCGCGTGCTCGGCGAGAACCTCCTCGCCGTCATGCGCCAGGTCGAAGAGGTGGCGGCCGCGACCCGCTGACGCCGCCCCTCAGTCGCCGGCCGCCATGCGCCGCAGCACCATGTGCAAGATGCCGCCGTTGCGCAGGTACTCGACCTCGATCGGGGTGTCGCAGCGGCACGTCGCCGAGAACGAGACCTCCGACCCGTCGGCCTTGGTCGCCGTCACCGGCACCGCCTGGCGTGGAGCGAGCGTGTCGTCGAGGTCGATCGAGAAGGTCTCGGTGCCGTCGAGGCCGAGGCTGTCGGCGCTCTCCCCGGTGGGGAACGTCAGCGGCAGCACCCCCATCATCACCAGATTGGAGCGGTGAATACGCTCGAAGCTGGTGGCGAGCACGGCCTTGACCCCGAGCAGGAACGTTCCCTTCGCCGCCCAGTCCCGTGACGAGCCCATGCCGTAGTCGCGTCCCGCCAGGACCACCAG
>JASFUV010000048.1:0-7506 GCA_050050155.1 Acidimicrobiia bacterium
GAGGAGTGCACGATGGATCAGCTGGAACGCCCCGAGGGAGCTGGCTTCTCCGACGTGGTGGGGTGAAGGGGCGGAGTCGTCGTTCCGCCGGGGCGACGGAGTGCGGCTACGCCTCCGGTTGCGACACGCCGGCGGCGATGCGGGCCAGCTTGACCAGCTCGACCACGATCCCGATCGACCCGCCGACGATGCCGACCACCAGTGCCACCCGGAACAGGCCCGTCCAGGGGAAGTCACCGGTGAACGACACGGGGAAGACCTGCCACAGGCGCACCGCCACCGCCACCGAGATGGCGACGGTGACGATCTGGCCGAGCGACTTGAACCACGGCGGGTCGAAGAACAGGTAGAGGACGTTGGCGGCGATGGTGGCGCCGAGGGACAGGTTGAAGATCCACACCACCTTGCTGAAGTCGTCGGTGATCCACGAGATGTCCCACTCCACCAGGTTGTTGACGACCCACAGGAAGAAGACGTTGATCAGGATCGAGATCGTGTAGCCGAGATTCCGTACCGGCCGGGATTTCGTCGCCCGCCGTTGCCCGCTGGTGGCGTCCATCCGCTGCTCCAGTCGCCTGAGGCGTCAAGGTACCGAACCGGCACGACCCGATGCAACACGCGTCCGGGGCCGGGATGCAGGGGCCCGCTACTCCCAGTTCTCCTTGCGCTTCTTGGAGGGCTGCACCCGGGGCGGCTCGCCCGGCATCTTGGGGAAATGAGGCGGCCAGGGGGCGTCGCCCAGTCCCCGCTCCTCGTCGGCGGCGACCATCTCCAGCAGCACGTCGATGGGGCACACCGCCTCGTCGATGCCGTCGGTGAGGTCGCCGACGTCGGCCCAGCGGTCCCGGAACGACATCATGTCCATGGCGGTGTGGTCGATGGTGGCCAGCTCGTCCCAGCGGAACGGCGTCGACACCAGGCCGGTGTGGCGGACGGAGTAGGCGGAGGCGACGGTGCGGTCGCGGGCGTTCTGGTTGTAGTCGATGAACACCCCGTTGCGTTCCTCCTTCCACCATGCGGTGGTGGCCAGCTCGTGGCGCCGTTCCAGCTCGCGGGCGAAGGCGAGCACGCCGCGGCGCAGCGCGTAGTAGTCGTGGACCGGCGGGACCCGCACGTAGATGTGGATGCCGCGGTTGCCGGACGTCTTGGGCCAGCCGACCAGCCCCAGTTCGTCGAGCAGCTCCTTGGCGGCGGCGGCGACCTCCCGCACCGCCTCGAAGTCGAACCCCTCCGACGGGTCGAGGTCGAGCCGCAGCTCGTCGGGATGGTCGAGGTCGTCGGCCCGGGCGTTCCACGGGTTGAAGTCGATGCAGTTCATCTGCGCCATCCAGATGACGTCGCCCTCGTCGAGCGGGAGGAACATGCGGCCGGGGCGGGCCGACGGGAATTGGACGTCGACGCTGGAGCGGGCCGACGCCGGGACCCGCTTGACGAAGAACGGATCCTCCCCGACCCCCTTGGGCCAGCGCTTCAGGCTCACCGGGCGGTTGGCGACCCCGCGCAGTGCCCCGGGGGCGCAGGTGAGGAAGTGCTCGACGACGTCACGCTTGGTCCAGCCCCGGTTGGGGAACACCACCTTGGACGGGCTGGTGATGGTGATCTCCCGCCCGGCGGCCTCGACCGTGATGTCGTCGCGTCGCATGGGTTGGCATTATCGAGCCTGGCGGCCGCCTTGGCGACGACGGGGAGGGGTCAGCCCTCGAGGCGGTAGCGGTAGACGTTCGTGTCCCGCTGCGCGAAGCCGATGCGGCGGTAGAGACGGTTGGCGATCTCACGGGAGGGGCGCGAGGTGAGGTCGACCGTCTTGGCGCCCTCGGCCTCGGCCCGGGCGATGGCAGCCTTGCTGAGGGCCTCGCCGATGCCGCGGCCCCGTGCCTCCTCGTCGACGACGACGTCCTCGATCCAGGCCCGCATCCCGGTCGGAATGCGGAAGAGCGCCAGCGTGAGGCTGCCGACGATGCTGCCCCGGTCGGTGTCGCGGGCGACGAAGAGCACGGTGGCGGGGCTGGTGACGATGGCGGCCAGCTCGTCGGCGCCGGGAGGTTGGGCCGAGGAGGACAGTTGGGGGATGAGCCGCGCGAAGGCGGCGAGCAGGGCGTCGTCGACCTCGACGACCTCGGTGACGTGGATCACGGTTCGGCCTTCCGTCGGATGGGGAGATTCTACGGCCGGGACGCGAAAGGGCCGGCTCGCTCTCGCGAGCCGGCCCTACAGCGGAAGTGGGTGGGAGGAGTGTGGACTACCGCTGTACCTCGACGGTCACCTTCCGTGGAAGCACCTCGGGGCGCTTCGGGACGACGACTTCGAGAATCCCGTCTTTCGTGCTGGCGGTGATCGCTTCCGGATCGACGCCTTCTGGGAGCAGCACCGTCCGCTTGAAGCTGCCCTCGTAGATCTCCTTGCGGTGGAAGTCGCCTTCCACCTTCTCGTCTTCGAAGCTGCGGCTGCCGGTGAGGGTCAGGGTTCCGCCCTCGACGGTGACGTCCAGGGTGTCGGTGTCGATGCCGGCCACCTCGGCGCGGACCACCAGGTTGGCGTCACGCTCGAACACGTCGACCCGTGGGAGCCAGTTGCCGGCCGGTGCCGGGCGGCCCATGTCATCGAAGATGCGGTCGAGGTCACGGACCACTCCGAAGGGATCGAAACGTACCAGGTTCATGTTGTGCCTCCCATCTCGGGGTTCAGACTTTCACTACAACAGCTATAGAGGTAACTTTAGTCCCAGTTACTCATATTTCAACCCGGAACGTGGAATCTCGGCAGAGCGGGGGGAGACGGGTAGCCTGCACCGCCGATGAGCTACCTCCTGGTCACCAACGACGACGGCGTCGACTCGCCTGCCCTGGTCCCGCTGGTCCAGGCGCTGCGCCGCATCGACCGGGTCGAGGTCGTGGTCCCGGATCGGGAACGGTCGTGGATCTCGAAGGCGATCAGCCGCCACGATCCGCTCACGGTGGAGCAGGTGACCCGTGGCGACGACGTGGCGGCCTACGCCGTCTCGGGCTACCCGGCCGACTGTGTTCAACTCGGCGTCCACAACTTCTTCGAGGATCGGCCCCGCCTGGTGGTCTCCGGTGTCAACATCGGCTCCAACCACGGCAGCGCCTTCGCGAGCTGCAGCGGCACCATCGGCGCCGCCGCCGAGGCCGCCAACGCCGGCGTGCCCGCCCTCGCCTTCTCCGCACGCTCGACCGGGTCGTGGCCGGAGTGGGTGCAGTGGGCGTGGAGCCCGGAGGCGGTCGGGATGTGGGAGCGGATGGCCGCCATCGCCGCCGACATCGTCGAGGTCATCCTCGCCGAAGGCTTCCCCCCGGGCGTCGACGTGGTCAACGTCAACATGCCGCACGAGGCCGACCTCACCACCGAGCGGCGGGTGACCCGGCTGGCCGCAACCCGCTACGGCCCGCTCTTCGCTCCCGCCGGGGAGTTCATGCTGGCGCACGCCTACGACGGGGTCCTCGATGTCGTCGGGGACCCTGCCGGGACCGACATCGGGGAAGGTGACGCCGGCTACGTCACGATCACCCCGCTCCGTTTCGCCACGACCGGCGCTATCGACGACTCCCTCCGGGCGGCGCTGGAGAGGACCCCACGGCGCGACGCCGTCGTCTAGCCTCCACCGTATGGGCGACATCAGCGCCGGTCGGGACGCCACCGTCCGCCTCGTCGTCGGCGAACGCGACACCGCCATCGCCTTCGGCTCCGGGGACGTTCCGGTGCTCGCCACTCCCCGCATCCTGGCGCTGGCGGAACAGGCGGCGGTCGCCGCCATCGCCGATCAGCTGGCGCCGGGGGATACGTCGGTCGGGGTCTCCGCCGAGATCCGGCACCTCCAGCCGAGCCCGATCGGGTCCACCGTGGAGGCCAACGCCGCCGTGGTGTCGACGGACGAGCGATCCATCGCCTTCTCCTTCACGGTGCGGATGGGTGGCGAGATCGTCGCCGAGGGCGCCCACCGCCGCGTCGTGGTGGCGCGAGAGCGGTTCGTCTGAACGGGAGCGGCCGCGGCGACGCTCAGCGTTGCTCGCGGGAGTAGGGGATGCCGAGGGCGGCGGGGGCGCCCAGGAGCCGGGCCCGCTTGCCGGAGGTGAGCACGATCATGGCGATGATCGCCAGGATGAACGGGATCATCGCCAGCAGGTTGGCCGGCACCGACACCCCGAGGGTCTGGAACGTGAAGTTGAGGCGTCCGGCGGCGCCGAACAGGTAGGCGGCGAAGAGGGCCCGCCACGGCCGCCAGCTCGCCAGGATCACGAGGGCGATGGCGATCCACCCGGCGGCGCCGATCGGGTCGTCCTGCCACGACGGCACCAGCGCCAGGGAGAAGTAGGCGCCGCCCAATCCCGCCAGGGCGCCGCCGACCATGACGTGGATGTAGCGGACCCGGGTCACCTCGACCCCGGCGGCGTCGGCGGAGGCGGGGTCCTCGCCCACCGCCCGCAGGGTGAGGCCCGCCTTGGTGTGGAACAGGTAGTAGCTGGCGACCGCCACCACCAGCCATGACACATACACCAACGTGTCGTGGCCGAAGATGAGTGGGCCCACCACCGGCCAGTTGGCGATGCCGCCGGTGAGGAGCGGTTCGAAGGTCTCGCGGGACGGCTGGCCCACCAGGGCCGGGGTCCCGGTGCGCCCGATGAAGTTGGCGAGCCCGGTGCCGAAGAGGGTGAGGGCGATGCCGGAGACGATCTGGCTCACCCGCAGCGTGATCGAGGAGAAGGCGTGGATCGCCGAGAGGGCGGCGCCGGCGAGCATCGCCACCACCACCCCGAGGAGGAGGTTGCCGGTCCGGAACGTCGCCCAGAACCCGGTCACCGCGCCGACCAGCATCATGCCCTGCACCCCGAGGTTGAGGACCCCGGCCCGCTCGGTGATGATCTCGCCGAGGGTGGCGAACACGATTGGGGTGCCGAGGCCGATGGCGGCGAAGGCGGTGAGGACGAAGGTGCTGTCGTTCACGCTGCACCCTCCTGCACGGTCGCGGTGGGTGTCGCCGGCGGCCGCCTCCGTACCCGGTTGGCGATGAAGAACTCCCCGGCCACGGCGAAGATGAGGATGGCGCCCTGGAGCATGGTCACCGTCGCCGACGGCACCTGGATCGACTGGAGCGCCGGCCCCGAGTTGTTGAGTGCTCCCATCAGCACCCCCACCGGCACCACCGCCAGCGGGTTGAGGCGGGCGAGGGCGGCCACGATGATGCCGGTGAACCCGAGGCCGAGGTCGAGGGAGCGGGGATCCATCTTGCCGAGCACGCCGGCGACGAGGAGGGCTCCCGCCAGCCCGGCGGCGGCACCGGAGAGCAGGAACACGCTCATGATCTTGCGGGGCACGGTGATCCCGGCGTAGCGGGCGGTGTCGGCCGAGTCGCCGACCACCCGCACCTCGAAGCCCCACCGGGTCTTGCCCACCAGGAACCAGGCGACGACGGCGACCGCCACCGCGATGAAGATGCCCCAGTCGAGGCGGTGGAAGAACTCGGGGAGCCGGCCCGCCGCGGGAATCGGACGCCCTTGGGGGAACTGGGTGGCGTTCGGGTCGCGCCAAGGGCTGAAGCTACCCAACACCAGGTAGTTCATGAGGTTGAGGGCGATGAAGTTGAGCATCAGGGTGGTGATGATCTCGTTGGTGCCCAGCAGGACGCGCGGCACCGCCGAGATGCTCGCCCACAGGGCCCCGCCGACCGCCCCTGCCAGTACCACCGCCGGGAGGGCGACGATGGCAGGGGTGCCGTCGCCGAGGGCGATGCCGGCCCCGGCGGCGAAGATGGCGCCCATCAGCAGCTGGCCCTCGCCGCCGATGTTCCACACCAGCATCTTGAACGCGATGGCGGCGGCGACGCCGGTGAGGATGAGCGGGGTTGCCGACACCAGGGTCTCGCTCACGCTGCGGGACGAGCCGAAGGCGGTGTCGATCATCTTGGTGTAGACGTTCCACGGGTTGTTCCCGGTGAGGGCGAGGAAGAGGGCGCCGACGACGAGTGCGGAGAACACCGAGAGGAGGGGCACCAGCAGGGTGACCCGGGTCGAGGCGAGGCCGCGAGGCTCGACGTACCAGCGTCCCACCCTCATGCGCCCACCTCGTCGCGGTGGCCCGCCATGAGGAGCCCGAGCCGCTCGGCCGTGGCCTCCTCGGCCGTGACCTCGCCGACGACGGTCCCTTCGTAGAGCACCAGCATCCGGTCGGCCAGCGCCAGCAACTCGTCGAGGTCCTCGGAGATGAGCAGCACACCGATGCCGGCGGCGCGTTCGGCCAGCAGCAGGCTCCGCACCGCCTGGGTGGCCCCCACGTCGAGGCCGCGGGTCGGGGAACGGGCGATGAGCACGAGATGCCGCTGGCTCACCTCGCGGGCGATGAGGGCCTTCTGCAGGTTGCCGCCCGAGAGGAGCCTGATGGGGAGCCCGGGACGCACCCCGCGAATGTCGTAGCGGTCGATGAGGTCGGCCGCCTGCTCCCGGAAGGCACCCGCCGACAGCAGCGGGCCGCGGCAGAACGGGGGTTCACGGAACGTCTTGAGGGCGAGATTGTCGTCGGTGGTGAGGCCCGGCGCCAGCCCCATCCCGAGGCGGCTCTGCGGCACGTAGGCGATCCCGCGGCGGCTCCGGTCCAGCACCCCGGCCCGGGTGAGGTCGGCTCCGTCGAGCACGACGCTGCCGCCCGAAGGGCGCCGCAGGCCGACGATCCCGTAGGCGAGTTCCCGCTGCCCGTTGCCGGAGACGCCGGCGACGCCGACGATCTCGCCGCGGCGGATGTCGAAGCTCACCCCGCGCACCGCCTCGAGGCCGCGGTCTCCGTCGACCCGCAGGTCGCGCACCGTCAGCACCGGTTCGCCGGGGGACGCCACGTCGCCGCGGCTGGGGAGTTCGAGGTCGCGGCCCACCATCATGCGTGCGAGGTCCCGCAGCTCGGCGTCGGCGGTGACGACGTCCCCGACCCGGCGCCCGTCCCGTAGCACGGTGACCCGGTCGGACACCTGCTTGACCTCACGCAGTTTGTGGGACACGAAGATGACCGACTTACCCTCGGACGCCATGAGCCGCATGGTGTCGAACAGGGCGGCGGACTCCTGCGGGGTGAGCACCGCGGTGGGCTCGTCGAGGATGAGGACCCGGGCGTCCCGGTATAGCAGCTTGAGGATCTCGACCCGCTGCTGCTCGCCGACCGACAGCTGCCACACCCGCGCCAGCGGATCGACCGGGAGCCCGTAGCGCTCGCCCAGTTCGTTGGCGGCCCGGACCAGGACGCGTTGCGAGATGCGTATGCCGACGCCGGGGTGGCCCAGCGCCAGGTTCTCGGCGACGGTGAGGTTGGGGACGAGGCGGAAGTGCTGGTACACCATGCCGATGCCTGCGGCGAGGGCGTCCTTGGGGGAGCGGAACGCCACCTGGTCGCCGTCGTAGCTGAAGGTGCCGGCGTCGGGACGGTAGAGGCCGGCGAGGACCGAACAGAGCGTGGACTTGCCTGCGCCGTTCTCACCGAGCAGGGCGTGCACCTCGCCCCAGCGGAGAT
>JASFUV010000049.1:0-7244 GCA_050050155.1 Acidimicrobiia bacterium
GATGGCACAAGACGCCACCCCCGAGGACGTGCAACAGGTTGTCCAGCGCCTCGAGGACGCCGGCGCCGAAGCCCACATCTCGCAAGGTCGGCTCCGCACCGTCATCGGCGCGGTCGGGAACCGGGAGACCATCCAGCAACTCCCCTGGGAGGCGTTCCCCGGGGTGGAGCGGGCGGTCCCGGTGCTCAAGCCGTTCAAGTTCGTGAGCCGCGACTTCCAGCAGGAGGATTCGATCATCGACGTGGGAGGGGTACTGCTCGGCGGCGGGCACTTCGTTCCCATCGCCGGTCCCTGCGCCGTCGAGTCTCGTGAGCAGCTCTTCGCCGCTGCCGAGGCGGTCGCCAAGGCCGGCGCCAAGGTGCTGCGAGGCGACGCCTTCAAGCCGCGCACCTCGCCCTATTCGTTCCAGGGGCTCGGCGAGAAGGGCCTCGAGTTGCTGGCGGAGGCACGCGAGGAGTTCGGCTTGCCGTTCATCGCCGAGGTCGTCGACCCGCGCGACGTCAGCCTGGTGAGCGACTACGCCGACCTCATCCGGGTCGGGACCCGCAACATGGCGAACTTCACCCTCCTCGCCGAACTCGGGAAGCAACCGAAGCCCGTGATGCTGAAGCGAGGCTTCACCGCCACCGTCGAGGAGTGGCTCAACGCCGCCGAGTACGTCTACAAGGAGGGCAACCACGAGGTCGTGCTCTGCGAGCGGGGCATCCGCACGTTCGAGACCGCCACCCGCAACACCCTCGACATCTCGGCGGTCCCGGTCATCAAAGGGCTCTCCCACCTCCCGGTCGTGGTCGACCCCTCCCATTCGGGCGGCCGGCGCCAGCTGGTGCGACCCCTCGCCCGCAGCGCGGTGGCGGCCGGGGCGGACGGCTTCATGATCGACGTCCATCCCGCCCCCGAGACGGCGCTGGTCGACGGTCCCCAGGCGATCCTCCCCACCGAGTTCGCCGAGCTGATGCATGAGGTGCGGGCGCTCGCCCTGGTCATGGGCGTCGAGATGTGACGAACGGTGCGCAAGGAACCCCGGCCGTGAGACGGGCCGGCATCATCGGCACCGGCCTCATCGGTGCGTCGATCGGCCTCGGCCTGACCCGGGCCGGCTGGGACGTCACCGGATGGGACCCCGACGCCGGGGTGCGGGCGGACGCGGTGGCGGTGGGCGCCCTGGCCCGAACCGCCGCCCACCTCGACGACCTGTTGGCGGCGCCCTCCGACGTGGTGGTGCTGGCCGGGCCTCCCCGGGCGGTCATCGAGCAGGTCGGGTCCCTCGCAACGGACGGCCTCGTCATCGACGTCGCAGGGGTCAAGGCGCCGGTGGTGGCGGCGAGCCGCCTTCCCCATTTCGTGGGCACCCACCCCATGGCGGGGCGGGAGACCACCGGCCCGGCCGCCGCCTCGGCCGGGCTGTTCCGCGGCGCGGTGTGGGTGATCGTGACCGACGGGGCCGACCCGGCCGACCTCGACGCGGTCGAAGCCATCGTCGAGGAACTGGGGGGATTGCCGCGGCGTATGACCGCCGCCGAGCACGACGCAGCCGTCGCCGTCATCTCCCACCTGCCGCAGGTGCTGGCCGCCGCCCTCGCCACCGAGGCGGCAGACCGGACCCGGGTGGTGGAACTCGCCGCCGGGAGCTTCCGGGACCTCACCAGGGTCGCCGCCTCCGATCCGGCGACCTGGGTGCAGCTCCTCGACGCCAATCGGGGGCCGGTGGTGGAGACGGTGCGGGACTTCCGCGACCGCCTCGATCGATTCACCGCGGCGGTCGAGGAAGGCGACGTCGCCTCCGTCGCCGAGGTGCTCGCCGCGGCCCGGCAGCTGCGGCGGGACCTGGCTCCGGCGGTGGTGGCGGTCCGGGTCGCCCTCGCCGATCAGCCGGGCGAGTTGGCCAAGGTGGGCCGGGGCCTGGAGTCCTCCGCGGTCGACGTGCGGGACCTTCAGCTGCGGCACGCCCCGTACGGCGGCGGCGGGGTGCTCACCATCTCGGTGCGGCCGGGAGAGGCGGAGACGCTGCGCGTCGCCCTCGAGGAGCAGGGCCTGCTCATCGTCGAGTGACGCCGTGCCGTGCTCAGGCGTGCTGTTCGAGGAGCCGCAGCAGCGACTCGGTCCCCACCAGGATGCCGGCTTCGATGGCGGATTCGTCGATGTCGAACGCGGCCGAATGGAGATCGACCCTGCGGTCGGGGAGCGCCCCACCAAGGCGGAGCATCGCCCCTGGCAGGTCCTCCAGGTACCAGGCGAAATCCTCCGAACCGAGGCTCTGATGGGTGGCGACCACCTGCTCGGGCCCGAGGCAGTCACGGGCGGCGTCGCCCATGATGCGCACCACCTCCGGGTCGTTCACCACCGGAGGTGAGCCTGGCAGGTACTCGACCTCGCAGTCGGCCCCGAACGGGGTGACCAGGTCGATGATGATGCCTTCGATCAGTTTCGGCATGGAGCGCCACAGGTCGAGGTCGAGCATCCGCACGGTCCCGCCGAGTTCGACGTGGCTGGGGATGACGTTCTCTGCCGAGCCGCCCACGATGCGGCCGAACACGACCAGCACCGTCTCGCGGGGGTCGACCCGCTGGCGGACGAGGTCGGGGAGGTCGATGACGACCCGGGCCGCCACGTGGAGCAGGTTGACGGTCTGGTGGGGGCGGGAGGTGTGGCCGCCGGGGCCGGAGAGGCGCACCACCAGCCGGTCCGAGGCGCCGGTGATGCCGCCTTCGCGCACGCCGAGCTTGCCGGCGGCGAGCGCCGGGTCGACGTGGAAGGCGGTGAGCGACGACAGGCCGTGGTGGGCGCCTTCGGCCCGCATCATGGTGGCGCCACCCGGGATGGTCTCCTCCGCCGGCTGGAAGATGAGCCGCACCCGGCCGGGGAGGTCGTCGAGCTGGGCGAGGCACCCTGCGATGCCGGTGGCGATGGCGAGGTGGACGTCGTGGCCGCAGGCGTGCATCACACCCGGGACGATCGACTGGTAGGCGGGGGAGGCCTCCTCCAGGATGGGGAGGGCGTCGAGATCGGCCCGGAACCCGACCGCCTTGTCGCCGGTGCCGATGTCGACGGTGAGCCCGGTGCCGCCGGACCGCAGCTCCGGCTCGAGACCCCACTCCCGGAGCGTGTCGGCGACGACGCGGGTGGTGCGCAGCTCGGCCCAGCCCACCTCGGGGTGGCGGTGCACGTCGCGGCGCAACTCGATCATCCGGGGGGTGATCTCGGCTGCCAGGCGCGCCAGCATGGTGGTTCGGGACGGCATGCGGCGAGTGTAGTGACCCGCGGTGCCGTCCCCTCCGCCCGGGGCGGCCCGTGCCTCGGGGCGGCGCCGCTAGGTTTGGGCCACCACACGTGGGAGGTGAGGGTTGAGTCGGCACCGGCCGGCGTTCACGATCGGGATCGAGGAGGAGTACCTCATCGTCGACCGGGAGACCCGTGACCTGGTCCGTGATCTCCCCGATGGGCTCCTCAAGGACTGTGAAGACATTATCGGCGGCCAGGTGAGCCCCGAGTTCCTCCGGTCCCAGATCGAGATCGGGACGAAGGTGAGCGGCAGCATCGGCGAGGCGCGGGACGATCTGGCTGCGCTCCGCAGAGCCGTCGCCGACGTCTGCGACCGCTACGGGCTGGCGCCGATCTCGGCGTCGACCCACCCCTTCGCGGTGTGGGAGCGCCAGCAGCACACCGACAGGGAACGCTACAACCTGCTCGCCGAGGCGCTGGGGGGCGTGGTGCGGCGCCTCCTCATCTGCGGCATGCACGTCCACGTCGGCGTCGAGGAGCCGGATCTTCGCATCGACCTGATGAACCAGGTCGTGTACTTCATGCCCCACCTGCTGGCGCTCACCACCTCGTCGCCGTTCTGGCAAGGCAAGCAGTCGGGGCTCATGAGCTACCGCACGTCGGTGTTCCGGGCGGTGCCCCGCACCGGCCTCCCCGGCGAGTTCACGAGCTGGGCCGACTACCAGCGGCACGTGGCCGTGCTCACCGGAGCGGGCGTGATCGAGGACGCCACCCGGATCTGGTGGGACATCCGTCCCAGTGCCCGCTACCCGACCCTGGAGATGCGCAGCACCGACATCTGCACCCGTCTCGACGACGCGGTCTCGGTCGCCGCCATGTACGTGTCGCTGCTGGCGATGCTGTACCGCAAGCGGCTCGGCAACCAGCGCTGGCGCCGCTACTCGCCGCTGCTGATCGACGAGAACGTGTGGCGGGCGCAGCGTTACGGCATCGACGAGGCGCTCATCGACTTCGGCCGCGGCGAGCTGGTCCCGTTCCCGGAGTTGCTCATGGAGATGATCGAGCTGGTGCAGCGGGACGCCGCCGAGCTCGGCTGCCTCGACGAGGTGCTCCACACCCGCACCATCCTGGAGCGGGGCACCAGTGCCCACCGCCAGCTCGCCATCTACGAGAAGGCGCTCGACGGGGGCGCTTCCGAGCACGAGGCCCTCGTAGCCGTCGTCGATCATCTCATCGAGGAGACGCTCGAGGGCGTGTGAGGGCCGCACCCTGACGCGGCCCCCTAACCTGACCGCATGCACACCCTCCGCATCGCCGGCGCCCAGGTGAACGTCACCGTTGGCGACATCGACGGCAACGTCGACCGCATCGTGGCGGCGATGCGCTGGGCGGAGGACGCCGGGGCGGATGTGCTGCTGCTGCCGGAGCTGGCGGTCACCGGGTACCCGCCCGAGGATCTGCTCTTGCGGGATGATTTCATCACCGAGAACGTGGAGGCGGTGGAGCGGCTCGGCGCCGCCTCGGGCGAGACGGTCACCGTGGTCGGATTCGTCGACCCGGTCGACGGCGAGGTCGCTCACGACGATTCCTTGTCCCGCCAGATCACGAACGCCGCCGCGGTGCTCTCCGGCGGCATCCTCAGCGGTGTGTACCACAAGCTGCTGCTCCCCAACTACGGGGTGTTCGACGAGGCCCGCTACTTCGCAAGGGGCCGGGACCCGGGGCGGGTGTGGACCATCGGCGGCGTTCCCACCGGGATCTCGGTGTGTGAGGACATCTGGTCGTCGCAGGGCCCGCCGGCGCTGCAGGCCGCCAAGGGGGCCCGGGTTCTGCTCAACATCAACGGTTCCCCCTACCACCGCGGCAAGGGCACGGAACGGGCCGCCATGCTGGCGAACGAGGCCCGCCGCACCGGCGCCGCGGTCGTGTACCTCAACATGGTGGGCGGCCAGGACGAGCTGGTCTTCGACGGGGATTCGATGGTGTTCGACGCTTCCGGCACGCTGGTGTACCGGGCCGTCCAGTTCGCCGAGGAGCGGTTCGTGTTCGATCTCGCGGTTTCCGATGGTGACGAGCCGGAGGCCCCGATCGCGGTGACGCCTGCCCGGGCCCGCGCCGGGGAGCGCCTCGACCCGCCGCCGCCGGTGGAACGGCTCGACGAGGAGGCCGAGATCTATCAGGCGCTGGTGCTCGGGTTGCGCGACTACGTCGCCAAGAACGGGTTCGAGAGTGTCGTGGTGGGCCTGTCGGGTGGCATCGATTCGGCCCTGACCGCCGCCATCGCGGTGGATGCCCTCGGGCCCGAGGCGGTGCGAGGGGTGACGATGCCGGCCCGGTTCTCGTCGGAGGGGTCGATCCGGGATTCCGAGGAACTGGCCCGCCGTCTCGGGTGCCGGTTCGAGGAGATCCCGATCGATGACATCTTCGCCGCCTATCTGGAGGCGCTGCGGCCCGCCTTCGCCGGGACCGAGGAGGGGGTGGCGGAGGAGAACCTGCAGGCCCGGATCCGGGGCGCCGTCATCATGGCCCTGTCCAACAAGTTCGGATCGATGGTGGTGGCGACCGGGAACAAGTCGGAGATGGCGGTCGGGTACGCCACTTTGTACGGCGACATGGCCGGCGGCTACGCGGTGCTCAAGGACGTCTTCAAGACGGTGGTGTACCGGCTGGCGGAGTGGCGCAACCGCTCCGGCGAGGTGATCCCGCGGGCCATCATCGACAAGCCGCCGTCGGCGGAGCTGCGGCCCGACCAGAAGGACTCCGATTCGCTGCCCGACTATGAGATCCTCGACGCCATCCTCGCCCGCTACGTGGAGCAGGACGACTCGGTGGAGGACATCGTCGCCGGGGGCCTCGACGAGGCGCTGGTGCGCAAGGTCGCCCGCATGGTGGACCGCAACGAGTACAAGCGGCGCCAGGCGGCCCCCGGGGTGCGCATCACCCGCAAGGCGTTCGGCAAGGACCGCCGCCTGCCCATCACCAACGGCTACACAGGGTGATGGGGAGCGCCCGGCGGTAGCATCGCCCCATGCCTTCGCTCGGCCCGGTGCTCATCGACGGGACGGCGGTCGCGCCCGACGCGGCCTGCGTCTCCGTGTTCGACATCGCCCTCCAGCGCGGCTTCGGGTGTTTCGAGGCGCTGCGGGCCTACCAGGGGACGGCGTTCCGTCAGCAGGCCCACCTCGACCGGCTGGAGCGATCGGCCGCCGCCCTCGGCCTACCGTTGCCGCCGCGGGCCGATCTCGACGCCTGGGTGACCGACCGCGCCGCGGAGGGGGACGCGGTGATCCGGGTGGTGGTCACCGGCGGCACCGACGCCCACGCTTCCGGGGAGGGGTCGCGGGTGATCGTGTTCGCCGAGCCGATGCCCGACCTGGCGCCCGAGATGACGTTGTTGCCGGTGCCGGCGCCGTGGCATCCCGACGGGGAGGTCTCCGAGTTGACCGGCGCCAAGACCCTCTCGTACGGGCCGAACTTCGCGGCCCGGCTTGCCGCCACCGAGGCGGGATTCGACGACGCCTTGCTGGTGGGGCGCAGCGGCCGGGTCCTGGAGGGTCCCACCTACAGCATCGCCTGGGTGTGGGACGGGGCGGTGGAGACGCCGTCGCTCGATCTGGGGATACTGGCGTCGGTGACCCGGGCCGCCGTCATCGAGGTGGCGCACGGGCTCGGGTTCGAGGTGCGGGAGGGCCGCTACCCGTTGGCCCGGGTGGAGGAAGCCGACGAGGTGATGCTGCTGTCGACGGTGAAGGAGGTGACCCCGGTGGTGCGGGTGGGAGAGACCGACGTGGCCCGGGGCCCGATCGTGGCCCGCCTCCGGGAAGGGTTCGCCGCGCTGGTGCGGGACGAGCTGAAACTGGCGTGAGCGCGGGTCGGTATCTCGGGTTGCTGGCGTCGGTCGACGATCTGTACCGGGCGGTGGTGACCGCGCCGGAGGGATGGAACGAGCAGGCCTTCGCCGACTGGGCCGGCGATGTCCTCGGCGACGTGGCCGACCTGCCTCGCTCGGCCCACCGGGAGCT
>JASFUV010000050.1:0-7190 GCA_050050155.1 Acidimicrobiia bacterium
GCTCCTCCTCGCCGCCGCTTTCTTCCTCGTGCTCTCGGTGCTGCTCGGTGTGCTGTCGGTGCGGCGGGCCGCCCCTCGGATCACGGTGGAACGCACCATCACCCCGTTCCAGGTGCATGACGGCGATCGGGCCATCGTCGAGGTCTCGCTCGTCTCGCACCGCCGCATCTCCCAGGCGATCACCGAAGACGTGGTGCAGCGCCTCGGCACCGCTTCCTTCGTCGCCGACCGCATCGAGCCCGACGAGCCGATGCTGGCCCGCTACGAGGTGCTGTGCCGTCCCCGCGGGGTCTACCAGGTCGGGCCGGCGGCGGTGAAGGTACGGGACCCCCTGGAGATGGCGGAGTTCGCCGCCCGGGACCGTGCCATCGACCGCCTCGTCGTCTACCCCGTCGTCGAGGATCTCCAAGGCGTCCCGATCACCCGCGGCCAGGATCCCAACGCGACGTCGGCTCGCGCCAACTACTCGCAGGCCGGCGGGGAGGATTTCTACACCCTGCGCGAGTACCAGCGCGGCGACGACCTGCGCCGGGTCCACTGGCCCTCGTCGGCCCGCCGCGACGTGCTCATGATCCGCCAGCTCGAAACCCCCTGGCAGTCCCGAGCCCTCGTCATCGTCGACCCGCGGGCGAGCGCCTACCCCACCGACGACGCCTTCGAGCAGGCGGTGCGCGGCGCCGCCTCCGTCACCCGCCACCTCTACCGCAACGGCTTCAGCCCCGTCGTGTGGACCGGCTCGGGCGCCGAGACGCCGGTCGGCGGCTCCGACTCCTACCGCACGGTGATGGAGAACCTCGCCACCGTCACACCGATCCCCGACCTCGACCTGCGCGCCCTCATGCACCGGCTGCGCCGCCGCGGACTCAGCGGAGGAGCCCTGGTGCTCGTCACCGGCCGGCCCGACATGGGGTCGGTTCCCGCCCTCCACCTGCTGGCGCGCGATTTCACCCGGACCGTCGTCATGGCGGCAACCCAGACCGACACCGACGCCACGCTCCAGATGCGCATGACCGGGACCGTGCTCGTCCTGGCCGGCCCGGGTTCCGCCTGGGCCCCGGCGTGGCGAGAGGCATTGGAACAGTCATGGTCTACCGCTACAGCTGGCTAGCGGGAATCGCCGCCCTGCTCCTCGCCTTCGCCGGCCTCAACCAGCTGCTGCGGCCCACCGTCAGCGGGCCCCCATGGCAACCGGTGGTCCTCGCCGGCCTGGTGCTCGGCATCGCCATCACCTGGGCCGCTCTCAGCTTCCGCCTTCACATCGCCCTCGCGGTGGCCCTCAACGTGCTCGCCATGATCGTCGCCGCCGCCCGCATCGCCGCCCCCGACACCACCAGCTTCCTGCTCCCCACCGGCGGCACCGTCACGGAGGTGGGCGGTCAACTGTCCCGGGCCTTCTCGCTCATCCGCAACGGCCTCGAGCCCGTGATCCCGCTCAGCGGCATCGTCGTCATCCTGATGGTGGTCATGTGGGCCGCAGGCATCCTCCTCGCGTGGGGACTGCTGCGCGGCCACCCCTACGTGGCGCTCATCCCGCCACTGGTCATGGTGCTCCAATTCGCCACCATGGACCGCGCCCCCACGAGCGTCGGCCGCATCCTCCTCTTCCTGCTCCTCGTCGCCGCCACCCTCCTCGCCATCACCGTCGACCAGCGCGATCAGACCACGGGCCGCATGGTGCGGCGCGGCGGCTGGCATCCCACCACACAGTCCCGCCTTGGTGGATCGGCCGTCGTCCTCATCGGCCTCACCGTCGTCGGGAGCCTGATCGGCGTCACGAGCTTCCGCAGCGCCGTCCCCCGCGACGGGGTGATCGACTGGCGAGGCCGCACCGGGCTGACCGGGAGCTTCTACGGCAGCGTCTCCTACAACCCGTTCATCGGCATCCGCCAGTCACTCGTCCGCAACACCGACACCCCCCTCTTCCGGGCCCGCATCACCGGGGACCTCCCCGCGGACCGCGTCTACTTCCAGCTGGTCACGATGGAGACGTACGGGAACAACCAGTTCTACGCGCAGCGGCCCGAGGTGGTCCCCCTCACCGAGCAGCCGTGGCAGCTCGCCGGGTACCAATTCGGCGGCGAGACCGTCACCGTGGTCACCGACATCGTCATCGACCGGCTCGAACAGGACTGGATCCCCGAGGCGTACGCCCCCGTCGACGTCATCGCCGAACGCACCCTCCTCGAGACACTGCGCGTCCGCCGCGACGACGCCGCCCTCCGCCTCGAAGGAGGGCTCACGCTGCCGGGCATGAGCTACACGGTGGAGTCGGAGATCCCGGTCCTCGACCCGGCGTTCTTCGCCTCCACCGCCGACGGGCAGCTGGCCCCATCCTTCCAGGAGGCGCAGGAAGCCGCCGAGCCGGTACCCCAGCCGGCGGTCGGATCGGGCAGGGTGACGCCGCCCGACGTGGACCGGTTCCTCCAGCTCCCCGACGACCTCGACCCGGCCCTGGCGGATCTGGCCCGCGACCGCACCGCCAACCTGGAGACCGCCTTCGAGAAGGGGATCGCCCTCGAGGCGTGGTTCCACTCCAGCGCCTTCCGCTATTCGATCGACATCGAGCCCGGACACGGCGCCGAGGAGCTCGACGCCTGGCTTCTCGACGAGAACTCACCCAACTTCCACACCGGGTACTGCGAGAACTTCGCCACCGCCATGGCGGTCCTGGCCCGCATGGTCGACGTGCCGTCCAGGGTCGTGCTCGGGTTCACGCCCGGTGAGCCCGACCCGGACAACCCCGGCGTCGTCGTCGTCCGGGATCGCAACGCCCACGCCTGGGTGGAGTTGTGGATCCCCGGTGTCGGCTGGGTCCGCTTCGACCCCACCCCCCGCGGCGACGGCGCCAACCCGACGACCTACTCCGACCTCGCCAGCGCCCTCGGTTTCGATCTCACCGACTACCTCGATGTCCCCGATCCGTCCTTCATCCCGACCCTGCCCGGCCAGGCCCGCCGTCCCGACCAGTTCGACGAGGGCGACGACGCGCCGATCTCCGCCGGCGATCTCGCTTCCGACTCCTCCGGCCTCGACCTCCCCGGGTGGCTCACCGTGACGTTGCCGGCAGCGCTCGTCATCGCGCTCGTGGTGTTCTCCGTTCCCGGGCTGAAGTGGTTCAGGAAGCGGCGTCGCCTCCGCCGCCTCGCCGACGGCGACATCACCGCCGCCTGGGAGGAGCTCGTCGCCCGGCTCACCGACCTCGGCCATCCTCCGAACGCCACCCTCACCCCCAATGAGCTCGCCGCCGCCGTCGACCCCGCCATGCGCCCCCTCGCGTCGGTGTACGGCAGGGCGCTCTACGGGCCTGACGGTGGAGTCAACCCGGCGCATGTCGCCACCGCGCGCGATTCGTTCGATCGCACCGCCGCGGTGCTGACGTCGCGATTCGGGCCGGGGCAGCGATTCCTCGCCTGGTACCGGCCCGGGTCCCTCCGGACGCGGCACGACGCCGGCACACGATCACGCTGAGCGTCGGAAAGCCGGCGACGAGAGGTCAGCCGGCCGCTTCCACCTCGGAGAGCACGTCGTCCTCGACCCGCCGCAGCATGCCGAGGAACTTGTCGCGGTCGAGCTCGAAGCGGGTGATGTCCTCTTCGACCGCGACCGCGATTTCGTTGATGGCAACGAAGAAGGCGAGCTGGCCCTGTCGCAGGGCGTCGAGCAACTCGTCCTCGTCCTGCGCCACCCGGAAGATGGTCTGCCCGTCGGTGACGAGCTTCACCGAGGCGAGGTGGCCGTCCATGTCGGCGGTGCGTCGCAGGTAGTCCCAGGCACGACGCACCCGCTGCACCGACATCCCATTGTCGAGGAGGCTCTTCACCACCCGGAGGGCGACGAGGTCACGAAACGAGTAGAGCCTGCGCCTTCCCGGCCGTCCCCCCGTGGATTGAATCGAAGGTGTGACGAGATTGACCTTGTCCCAGTAACGGAGTTGATGTGCGCTGCAGCCGGTGAGCCGCGAAGCCTGCTGCGCCGTGAAACCTTCCAACACCCCTCCCTCACACCGGGAATCGAGGACCGCCGCAGCCACGCCTGCAGCCGTTCCCACACCTTCTTGTCCGGACGTGCACCGTCTCGGGACGGTCACTCTAGCCGTCTCGATGCCACCTCTGTCGGGTGCGTTCCAGCCACCCTTCGAGGCGTCCCGAGACGCCGTCCGCTCCCCCCTTACGGAGGTTCACCGTGAGCCAGCCCGCCGAGGCGAGCATCACGATGAAGCCGGCAACCGCGATCCAAGGCGAGCTCGTGAAGGAGAAGAGCATCACGATCAGGCCCACTCCGAAGCCGGCCAGGGCGAGCCGTCGCCCGCGACGACCTGCGGTGCGCAGCGTCGTCTTGGCAACCGTCTCGGCGAGCTTCGGATCCTCCTGATAGAACTGGCGCTCGATCTCCTCGAGGATCCGCTGCTCTCGCTCGTTCAGCGGCATGCGATCGTCTCCACCTCGCGGATGGCCGGATGGTCCAAGTATACCGCCGCCATACCCTACGAACGCCCGGGTTTCTCGGCGGATTCCGGTCCTTCGGGAGGGGAAGGGACGAGACGCGCCGGCACCACCGATCCGTCCCCGAACCGGGCCCGCACCTGTTCAGCCGCCTCCGCCGCGGCGTCGCGGGCACGCCGTTCGAGGGAGAGCTGGCGCGGCGACTCGGCGGCGCTGAGCCCGACCGCGGCGAGTCCGAGGAGACGGATCCCGCGGTCCTTCACCCCGGCCCGCCGGTAGAGCACCCGGGCGCCGTCCCACAGTGCCGGGGTGCCGTCGACCGGCGCCGGCAGCGTGAGGGAGCGGGTCACGGTGGTGAAGTCACCGAACCGCACCTTGAGCGTCAGGGACCGGCCCGACCGGCCTCCGCGACGGAGACGGGCCGCGAGACGATCGCACAGCCGGAGGAGCGCCGCCTCGATCTCCTCGGGCGCGACCAGGTCGTGCTCGTAGGTCGCCTCCACCGAGATCGACTTCACCGTCTCCTCGGGGACGACGTCGCGGTCGTCGATGCCGTGCGCCAGCGCCGCCAGGTGCCGTCCCAGGCTGCGACCCACCCGCCGTTCCAGCACGTTCTGCGGGACTGCCGCAAGTTCCCCGACGGTGGCGACGCCGAGCATCTCGAGCTGCGCGAGGGTGGCTTCGCCGACGCCCCACAGCCGCCGCACCGGCATCGGATGGAGGTAGGCGAGCTCGGTTCCGGCCTCCACCAGGAACAGGCCGTCGGGTTTGGCGTCCTCGGAGGCGAGCTTGGCGAGGAACATCGAGGTGGCGATGCCGACCGAGGCGGGAAGGCTCAGGTCGTGACGGATCCTGGTGCGGAGCGCGGCGCCGACCGCGCCCGGGCTCGGGTAGTGGCGGCGGAGGCCGCCGATGTCGAGGAAGGCCTCGTCGACCGAGAGCCCCTCCACCAGCGGCGTGAACGTGTCGAGGAGGGCGAAGAGGCGGGCCGACACCTCGCCGTAGGCGGCGCCGTCGGATGGGACGAACCGCGCCTGCGGACAGAGCCGGCGGGCCTCGCCGATCGGCATCGCCGAGTGGACCCCGGCCCGGCGCGCCTCGTAGCTCGCCGACGCCACCACCCCGCGCCTGCCCAGACCCCCGACCACCACCGGCACACCCCGGAGGGAGGGGTCGCGCAGCCGCTCCACCTCCACGAAGAAGGCGTCCATGTCGACGTGGAGGAACCGCTCTTCGAAGCGCTCCATCGGACCTACCGTACCGAACCGGTGCGACACGGCGATCGCGGCTCCCCGGCGATCTGCCAGACTCCGCGCCATGGCGCCCATCCACCTCGTCCGCCACGGCGAAGTCGACAACCCGCACCACGTCGTCTACGCCGATCTCCCCGGCTACCGCCTCAGCGAACAGGGCCGGGTCCAGGCCGCGGCCGCGGCGAAACGTCTCGCCACCGCGCCCGTCGTCGCCGTGATCACCTCCCCGCTGGAACGGGCGGTCGAGACCGCCACCATCATCGCTGCCCCGCACCGACTCACCCCCACCGCCGACGATTCCCTGTACGAGTGGCGGCTCGCGTCGCGCTGGGCAGGCGTGACGTGGGAGGACCTGCCCGGGCGCTTCCCCGGCGAGGTGGAGCACTACCTGGAGGCGCCCGACACCATGCCCACCGTCGAGCCGCTCCACGAGGTGGCGGCCCGGGTCGCCGCGGCCGTCACCCGCTGGCGGGACCGGATCCCCGAAGGTGACCTCGTGTTCGTCTCCCATCAAGACCCGGTCCAGGCGGGACGGCGCCTTCTCACCGGAGGAGGCCTCTCCGACTTCCATCGCGCCAAGCCCGGCCACGCCGCGGTCATCACCCTGGTTCCCGGGGATGACCCGGAGGCGCCCTGGCGCGAGGTCACCTTCTGGGAGCCCGACCAGGGGGTGCGGTTCCCCCCGCTGGAGGACGAGGCAGGCGCCTGAGCCCCGCGCCATCGTCTCCTCCCTCCGGCCGCCATAATGCCGGCATGACCCGTGCCCCGTTCCTCGTCGCCGCGCTGTCGATGCTGGCGGCCCTCGCCTGGGCGGCCCGCCTCGCCACCGCCCCGGCTCCCCTCGCCGCCTCCTCGGCGCTCCTGGTCGCGGCCGGGATTCTCGGGTTCGGGCTCATCACCACCACCGGTCTCCTGCTGAGCCGGGGCCGATGGGCCCGCAACGTCGCACTCGCCCTCGGCGCCTTCGAGCTGGCGATGGCGGCCGTGATCGACCTCGATGCCATCACCATCGCCGCCACCGTGCTCAGCGGCGCCGCCCTCGTCGCCTCCGGCGGGCCGTGGCTCGACGGATGGCTGCGACGCCGGCCCGCAGCAGGCGCCCCCGGTCCCCGGCCGCTCCTGGTGACGATCGGAGGCCTCGTCCTCGTGCCGGCTCTCGGCCTCGTCGCCCCCGGCGGGGTCGGGGCGGCGCACCTCGTGCTCGGTGCCGCCGCGGTGACGGCGGCCTGGGCCTACGCCCGATCCCACCCGTGGGGACTGTGGGGGTTCCGGGTCGTGATCCCGGCGGTCGGCGTCCCCGCCGTCCTCGCCTCCCCGTTCCCGGGCAGCCTCGTCCTCGCCGCCGGCGTCGCCGCCCTCACCGCCGTCGCCTGGACCCGTGAGGCCCGCCTTGCGGTCGATCCCGAGCTCACCACCCTCCCCGGGCCGCGCCCCTTCCCCCGGCGACGGGACGCGTCGTGACCTCGCGCGGACCCCTGATCCTCCCCGCCGCCCT
>JASFUV010000051.1:0-6991 GCA_050050155.1 Acidimicrobiia bacterium
GCGGCCACGGCGCCGGTGCCGAGACCGACCCGGGGGTCGATGTGCTCACCGAGCCAGCCGACGATGGGCCCGCCGATCGGGGTGGACCCGAGGAATGCCACCGTCCACAGCCCCATGACCCTGCCCCGCATCTCAGGCGATGCCGTGAGCTGCAACGTGGCGTTGCCGAGGGCGATGAACGAGATGCTCGCCACCCCGACCAGGAACAGCGCCGCCAGCTCGAGAACGAAGGTGGGGGCGACGGTGGCGCCCAGCGTGGTGACCCCGAGCGCCATCGCCCAGAACGACAGCGGGGCGAGCCCGTGTTTGCCACGGCCGGCGACTCCGAGACCGCCGACGACGGCGCCGAGCCCCATGGAGGTGGTCATGAGGGCGTAGGTACCGGCGTCGCCACCGAAGGAGAACTTGGCGATGAGCGGCAGCGTCACCCGGAACTCGTAGGTGAGCATGCCGATGGTGGCCATCATCGCCAGCGGGATCCACAGCTGGGGGTGGGAGCGGATGTAGCGGAAGCCCTCGATCAGCTTGCCTCGTCCCCGGGCCCGATCCCCGCTGCGCTGCAGCTCCCGGGTGTGCATGAGGGCGAGGGCGATGATCACGGCCAGGTACGAGGCTCCGTTGAGCACGAAGCACGGTCCCAGGCCGACCACCGCGATCAGGATGGCGGCCACGGCAGGCCCGATCACGCGGCCCAGGTTCACGATCACCGAGTTGAGGCTGACCGCGTTGGTGAGATCGTCGGGGCCGACCATCTCGAGGGTGAACGTCTGGCGAGTGGGGTTGTCGACCGCCACCACCATCCCGAACCCGAAGGCGAGGGCGTAGACCATCCAGAGTTGGACGACGTCGGAGATGACGAGGGCGCCGAGCAGGACGGCCAGCACCGCTGCGGTCGACTGGGTGACGAACAGGAGGCGGCGCTTGTCGAACCGGTCGGCGATCACCCCGCCGAGCGGCGCCAGCAGCAGCACCGGCAGGGTCTGCAGCGCGCCGGTGATGCCGAGGGCGGTGCCGCTCCCGGTGAGCTGGAGCACCAGCCATGCCTGGGCGACGCTCTGCATCCAGGTGCCGGACACCGAGATGAGCTGGCCGGTGAAGTAGAGGCGGAAGTTGCGGATCCGCAGCGAGGAGAACGTCCTCCTCGCCGCCGCGGCGACATCGGTCATCCAGCCTCCGTCAGCCTTCGCAACAGGGGAAGGGCCGCCGCGATGGTGGCGATCTCGTCGTCGGGGTAGTCGGCGAGCCGGTGCATGAGGAAGGCGTTGCGTTCGCTACGGAGAGCCGCGAGGAGGAGCTTGGCCTCCTCGGTCGCCTCGACCCGGACCGCCCGGGCGTCACCCGGATCGGGTGAGCGCCGTACCAGCCCCCGTTCCTCGAGTCGGCTGACGATGCCGGTCATGCTGGGAGGGGCGACCGCCTCGACGGCGGCGAGGGTGCCCATCTGAAGCGGCCCCTCGGTGTCGAGCGTCGCCAGGACCGATCGTTGCGACGGGGTGAGCCCGCCGAGGTTCTGCTGGCGGAGGCGCCGGCAGATACGACCGACGGTGAGGCGGAGCTCGGCGGCGATCTCGGCGCGGGTTCGGAGGGTGTCTTCGATCATTTCCTTAGCCTAACGAATGACCGCGGAGACGCAACCCGCACCCGTCGCACCGCGTCGCAGGACGTGGAGTGTCGCGCCGCGGGGCCGGCTACGCGGGAGGCCGGTACGAGTACGCCGCCCGCAAGATGGCATCGACCGTCTCGTCGAAGTCGTACGGGCTGTACTCATGGGCGAGCGATCCGTCGACCCACAGCGTGGCGATCCCGTGCACCAACGCCCACAGGTACGCCGCCAGCGCCTTGGGCTCGACGTCGCGGAATACCCCCGCCTCCACCAGCGACGCCGCCATCGTCTCGGCGATTCCGAAGGTGGCGCGGGCGGCCGCTTCCAGCTCCGGATGCGCGTCGTGATCGTGACTCCAGCGGAACATGATGTCGAAGTGGGCCGGGTGCTCGGCGGCGAAGCGAACGTAGGACTTCCCCACTTGCATCGCCTCTTCGGGACCATCCGGCGTCGATGCCGACAAGGCCTCACCGAGCATGAGGAACCCCTGGCGAGCGAAGGCGGCCAGCATGCCCTGCTTGTCCCCGAAGTGGTGAGCCGGGGCGCTGTGCGAGACGCCGGCGCGGCGAGCAGCCTCCCGCAGTGTGACGCCGGCGACGCCCTTCTCGACGATGATGCCCTCGACCGCCTCGAGGAGGGCGTTCGCCAGATCCCCGTGGTGGTAGTGGTCGCGGACCGGAGCGGAGCCGGGTTGAGTGGGCATGCGCGAGAGTATATCTTGACAACGTCCAGACGGCGCGGCAGTATCTTGCCATTGTCAACTTTACAGTGTCAGGATTGGGAGGAGCAGCGGTGAGAAGGGACCCGGGACAGGCGATCGCCGCCACCCTGCAGCGCCATGGACGGTTGGTCATCGCCGCCGTCCTCGTGATCACCGCCGTGCTCGCCGTCCCCTTCCTCGCGATGCCACCCGATCAGAGCGCCTCGATGGAGCCCGGTGGCGCGGTCTTCACGGCCCGCGACACTATCGACCGCCGGTTCGTCAGCTCCGTGTACCAGATCCACGTCATCACCGAGGCGCGCGGCGGCGACATCTTGACCAAGGATGCTCTCATGGAGCTGCGGACCAACGCCGAGGCGCTGCGCACCGACCCCGCCCTCGCCCCCACCCTCTTCGACTACTTCGACCCGGCGACCGGACGCGAGATCTTCGGGGTTTCCACCTTCGCCGACCTCGTCGACGAGGTGCTCCCCGGCGGGCTCGCCGCGGCGGACCAGGCGATGATCGACCGCGCCGTCGCCGGCCTCATCGACACCTTCGGGGCCCAGGCGGCCGAGCTGTCCCTCTCCTCGCAGACCACCTACGACGCCGCGGCAGGCCGCTGGGTGTCACCGGCGGCGATCACCACCGTGCTCGCCGACAACGACGTGCTCGGGTTCGGCAACGTCTCGGTCACACTCGGCGGCGACACCGCCCCCGAGGAATACGCCCGCGACGTCGTCGACGTCCTCCGCGGTGACCAGCAGGCCACCCGCTCGTGGGGCATCGCCATCGATGTCAACCTCACCTCGGAAGAGCAGGGCAGACTCGCAGGGCCCTTCATCGGGTTCACGATCCTCGGCGTGCTCGCCATCATCGCCGTCTCGTTCCGCTCCGCCTGGGTGGTGGCGATCACCGGAGCCGCCATCAGCTCCTTGATGGTCTGGCTCAAAGGCATTTCGAACCTCATCGGGCTCCAGGACAGCCTCATCCTGTCCCTCATCGTCCCCATCGCCATGATCTCGTTCGGCGTCGACTTCGCCTTCCACGCCATCGGCCGCTACCGGGAAGAGGGACGGCTCGGGCATCCTCCTGCCCGCGCCTTCGTCGCCGGGCTGGCCGGGGTGATCGGCGCCCTGGCGCTGGCACTTGCCTCCGACGCCGCCGCCTTCCTCTCCAACACCGCCTCCGGCATCGACGCCATCGTCCAGTTCGGGATCGGCGCCGCCATCGCCCTCACCTCCGCCTTCCTCCTCCTCGGCGTCGTCACCCCGCTGGCGGTCGCCATGCTGGACGAACGAATCGGGAGCGGGCCGCGGGGACGCCACCCCCTGATGCGGCTCGTCGGCGGTGCGTCCCTGGCGGCGACCGTCACGATGGCGACGGTGCTGATGATGGTGTACGTGGTTCCCTGGATCGGCGTCGCCGCCCTCGGCGGCTTCCTCGCCGTTCTCCTCGTCCTCGCCGCGATCCAGTCGCGTCGCCGCGCCGCGCCGGCCGGCGAGGCCCCCGCTCGATCGGCGACCGGCGGGCTCACCCGCTCGGTCGGTACCACCATCTCGGCGGTGGGCCGGTCCTGGCGCTGGATCGTTCCGGCGGCGGCCGTCGTCACCGCAGCCGCCGCGGTGGTGGCGCTGCGCATCCCCGCCGAGTTCGAGGTGGGGGACTTCTTCACCAACGACAGCGACTTCGTGGTGAGCCTCGCCAAGCTCGATGAGCACGTCGGGGGCCGAGGGGGCGAGGAGGCGATGGTGTCGATCGACGCCCCTCTCGACGATCCGGCCGCCGTCGCCGCCATCGCCGACTTCGTCGACGGTCTCCGCCGCCTCGATACCCCGCTCCTCGCCCACGACCAGGAAGGCACCGTCGTCGGCGGCGGCGTGATCGACGTGATCGAGGAGATGCAGGCCTCGCCGGTGGCGCAGGCCGCACTTGCCCAGACCGCGGGCGTCATCCTCACCGATACCGACGGCAACGGCGTCCCCGACACCACCGATCAGCTCTTGGCGGTGTACCGCCTCGCCCGGCAGGTGGGCGTCCCCTTCGACGCCACCCACCTCACCCTCACCCCCAACGACGTGCGCACCGCCCTTTGGCTCTCCGAAGACGAGGCGCAGCAGGCGACCGTGGTGACCGTGGGCCTCACCGCCAGCGGCACCCAGCAGGGGGTGAGCGAAAGCGAGGATCTGCTGCGCCCCTCACTCGACTCGCTCCGGACCCGGCTCGAGGCGATCGACCCCACGGCCCGGGTGGTGCTCACCGGGGGGCCGATCGTGCGCCAGGCCGAACTCGACGGGATCACCCGGGCGCTCCAGGTGTCGTTGCCGATCTCGGTGGTGCTGTGCCTGGTCATCGCATGGGTCTTCATGCGGTCGTTGCGCCTCGCGATCGTGAGCACCATCCCGATCATCATGACGGTCGCCTGGCTCTACGCCCTGATGGAGCTGCTCGGCTACGCCATCAACGTGGTCACTGCCACCATCGGCGCGGTGTCGATCGGGGTCGGCATCGACTACGCCATCCACTTCACGATGCGCTACCGGGAGGAACTCGACCGCGCCCCCACCCCGAGCGCCGCGATGCGCCAGGCGGGTGAGGGCACCGGCATGGCGCTGGTGGCGTCGGCGACGTCGAGCGTGGTCGGCTTCGGGATCCTGGCGTTCGCCCCCATGCCGATGTTCGCCTCTTACGGGTTCCTCACCGCCCTGATGATCGTGATGGCGCTGGCGGCGAGCCTGCTGGTGTTGCCGGCGTTGCTGGTAGCGATCACCCCGCGCCGGCCCGAGCCCGTCACGGTCCCCCATCCGCTGCCGGGAGTTCCGTGACGGCCGGCGTCACCGGCGCCGCAGCAGGCTGACCCACCGGCGGGGGGCGTCGATCGCCCTGCTGAGCATCTGCACGATCACCGGGACATGATCGATCTTGCCGCGTGCCACGAACCAGAGCTGCTCGAGGCTGACCGGGCCGATCGCCAGCGCGTCCCAAACGCCGAAGTCCCCTCCCTGCCACCACACCGCGGCAGCCTGCACTACGCCGCTGCGCCCGATGCCGGCGGCGCAGTGCACGAACGCGGTGCGGTCCTGGGTGTCGTGCAGGACCCGCAGGATGACGCGCGGGTTCGGGGCGTGGCCGTCGGGAACCGGGAACCAGAGACGGGTCATGCCGAGCCGTGCCAGGGCCTCCTCGTCGTCCTCGATCGGATCGTCGGGGGTGCCGGAGCGCAGATCGACGACGGTGTCGACGCCGAGGGCGGCGAGGTCGCGGTAGCCGTCAGGGTCGGGCTGGCCGCCCGCCCACATGCGGTCGCCGACCCGCCGCAGATTGTGGATCGCCGCCAGCTCGGACGAAGCCGGAATGGGTCGCAACCGGCGCACAAGGAGCGTGGCCGCGATCGCCCCGGCGAAGTAGCCGGCGACCGCGGCCAGGTATCCCTGGAGGAGCCGTCGGAGCATGCGTGGCACGGTGCGATCCCCGGGTCGCGGATGGTGGCCCATCCTGCCACGGACGTGACGGCCGCGGGTCAGGAGGCGTCGCGCGCCGCGGACGGGTCCTCGAGGCGCAGCGCCAGATCGGGCCGGTCGAGGGCGCGGCACACCGCCGCCACCACCCGGGCGTCGTCGTCGAGGCCGTGGGCCGCCCCGTAGTCGTCGATGAGATCATCGGTGGCGACGAAGTACTCGACGGCGCCGGCGAGGAGGCGGCGCTGCTCGAAGGTGAGCGACGGTGCGCCCTTGATGAGGGCATCGAGGGTGGCGGCGATGAGACGGGCCCGGTCCAGGTCGAAGGCGGCGCCCTCGTCGGCTCCCCGCTCCATGGCGCGGAGGTGACCGCCGACGCGCCCCCGATCGGCGGCGAGGTCTTCGACGGACCGCGCTTCACACATCCCGAGGAAATCGAGACGTTCCTCGGGGCTCAACGCGGCCTCGGCGACCCAGCGGATGAGCCCGTCACGGTCCATGAATCCCCCATGGTACGAAGCGGGGATTCGACATGCACATTGGCGTATATGGATTGTTAAACATCACAAACGCCTGTTTTGCACCACCGTCCAAACTGGTGCATAATGGGTCGCGATGGGGATGGTGACTGCACGAAGGGCTCACCGCCGCAGCCTCGCCCTGCTGGCGGCCCTGACGTTGGGGGGAGCGGCCTGCTCGACCTCCTCTGCCACGTCGACCGCCGCGCCCACGACCACCATGGCGACGACGCTCGCTGCGACGACGACCTCGACCACGACATCGACGACCACGACGACGCCGGCCGCCACCACGACCACCACGACGGCGCTCCCCGACGGCGACGTCCCGCCCGAGATCGACCTGACCGCCGAGACATTCGCCGACTTCGACCACTGGTGGGTCGAAGCGAATCGCTTCATCGAATGGCTCGGCACCCACCCGACCGCTAACCGCGAGGTGCTTTCGATCCTGTATCACCCCGACGGGCCGGAGATCGAGATAGTGGAAGAACTCAATAATCGATACCTACTCGAAGGCGTGCGATGGCTGAACTCCGACCTCGGTGAAGCGCTCACGATCGGATGCTGTCCCGATCCACAGGATCGCATGGAACGCGGCCGGGTCCCATTGGTGGTCGTCACCACGCACCCCGAGGGGATCGTCATCACAGACCCCGATGGGAATCTGGTTGAGGATCTTGGGGGTTGGGGGCAGTTCACGTGGCGAGTA
>JASFUV010000052.1:0-6973 GCA_050050155.1 Acidimicrobiia bacterium
GGCGCTCACCGAGACCCTGCCGCGGTTCGAGGGGGCGTTCACCCTGGCGCTGATGGATCGCACCACCCTGGTCGGGGTGCGGGATCCGCACGGGTTCCGCCCCATGTGTCTGGGCCGCATCGACGGCGGGTGGGTGGTCGCGTCGGAGACGGCGGCCCTCGACATCATCGGTGCCACGTTCGTGCGGGCCGTGGAGGCCGGGGAGATGGTCGTGATCGACGAGGACGGGGTCCGCAGCGTCTTCCCGTTCGAGGCGCGGTCCCCCAAGCTGTGCCTCTTCGAGTTCATCTACTTCGCCCGCCCCGACTCGCTGCTGTACGGCCAGAACGTGCACGCGGCGCGCCAGCGGATGGGCCGCCGCCTCGCCGAGCAGGCTCCGGTGAAGGCCGACATCGTGGTGCCGGTTCCCGAGTCCGGGATCCCGGCGGCCCAGGGCTTCGCCGCCGCAGCCCGCATCCCCTATGTCGACGGCCTCGTCAAGAACCGCTACGTGGGACGGACCTTCATCGAGCCCGCCCAGCTGATGCGCGACCGGGGCATCCACATGAAACTCAACCCGATGCGGGAAGAGCTGGAGGGGCGGCGCGTGATCCTGGTCGACGACTCGATCGTGCGGGGCTCGACTACCCGCCAGCTGGTGCAGATGGTGCGCGAGGCGGGAGCCACCGAGGTCCACATGCGGATCTCGTCGCCGCCCTACCGCTGGCCGTGCTTCTACGGCATGGACACCGGTGACCGGTCGACGCTGCTCGCCGCCGACCTCAGCATCGACGAGATCGCCGCCTCGATCGAGGCCGATTCCCTCGCCTACCTGGGCCTCGAGAGTGTTCTCGAATCCACCGGCGCGCCCGAGGACGGCTTCTGCACCGCCTGCCTCTCCGGTCAGTACCCGACCGAGGTCCCCCTCAGCGGCGACAAGTTCCTGCTGGAGCGGGGGTGATGGCCGGCTACCGGGACGCCGGCGTCGATCTCGATGCCGCCGACGCCGCGGTGCGCCGCATCGGCCCCGCGGTGACCGCCACCTGGCACGGTGACGTGGTCGGGGGGTTCGGCGGGTTCGCCGCCGGGATCAGGATTCCCGGCGGCTACCGGAGCCCGGTGCTGATGATGTCCACCGACGGGGTCGGGACCAAGGCCGAGCTGGCTCGCCGCACCGACCGCCTCGACGGGCTCGGCTGGGACCTGGTGGCGATGTGCGTCGACGACCTGGCGGCGGCCGGGGCGCGGCCGATCGCCATGACCGACTACCTGGCGGTCGGCCACCTCGATGTCGACCGGGTGGGTCGCCTCGTCGCGTCGATCGCCGCCGCCTGCGGGGAGGCCGGGGTCGCCCTGCTCGGCGGCGAGACCGCCGAGCATCCCGGGGTGATGGAGCCCGATGCCTTCGACCTGGCGGGGGCGGCGCTCGGGGTGGTCGAGGAGGGCGCCGAAGTCGACGGCGCCGCCGTCGTTCCCGGCGACGTCGTCGTCGGCATCGACAGTCCCAACCTGCGCTCCAACGGGTTCTCCCTGCTGCGGGCCACGGTGCTGCGGCGCCTCGCCGTCGACGACGAGTACCCGGGGACCGGCCGCCCGGTGGGCGAGGTGCTGCTGGAGCCGTCGGTGCTCTACACCCCGGTGGTGCAGGACCTGCTCGCCGCCGGGGAGGTGCACGGCCTGGTGCACGTGACGGGCGGGGGCCTTCCCGGCAACCTGCCCAGGGTGCTTCCGGAGGGGACCGCCGTCACCGTCGACACCTCGTCGTGGAACCCGGCCCCCGTCTTCGCCGCTCTCGGTGACCTGACCGGAGCGCCCCGTCCCGAGCTGTTCCGCACCTTCAACATGGGCATCGGGTTCGTGGTGATCGTGCCGGCATCGGCGGTCGATGCGGCGGCGGAAACGGTGGCACGGCACGGGCGCGAGGCGTCGGTGATCGGCGAGGTGACAGCGGGCGACGGCGGGGTCACCCTCGCCTGAGCGGACACGCTCGGCCCCCGCCGCCGGCACCACCAGACAGCCGTCGCCGCCTCCTCCTCTGGCAGACTCCACGGTATGGCCGACTCCACCGTGACGATTCGCCGGATCCACCCCGAGGACGGGCCACGGCTGCGGGAGGTGCGGCTGCGCGCCCTCCGCCACGATCCTGGCGCGTTCGAGTCGGAGCAGGCGCAAGAGGAACGGCACGGACCCGAGACATGGACGACCTGGGCCGCGGCCGCCTCCACCGGTGACGACCAAGCGGTGTTCGTGGCGGACGGCGGCGACGCCTTCGCCGCCATGGTCGGCGTGTTCCGGGAGGCGGACGATCCGCGGACGCTGCACGTCGTCGGGTTGTGGGTGGAGCCGGGGCGGCGGCGGCGAGGAATCGCCCGCCGGCTGCTGGGGGCGGTGCTGGCGTGGGCGGAGTCGGTCGACGCCGACACCATCCACCTCTGGGTAGCGGACGAGGCGAATGCCGCCCGCAGCCTCTCCCGGGAGGCCGGTTTCGTCGCCACCGACACCGTCGTCCCGGTGGCGTCCCGACCCGGCCGGACGAAGCGACGAATGGTGCGGGCCCTGGCCCGGGCCGGGGAACGGGTTCCCCCAGGGTACGTCGAGCTGGCGCCCGTCACCGGCGCCGAGTTCGACGCCTACGTGACGGGGGCGGCGGCGAGCCTCACCGCCGACCTGATGGAGGCGGGCGGTGCCGACCTGGCGGCGGCGAGCCTGGAGGCGGAGCGGCGCCTCGCCGGCCGGCTCCCGTTGCGGGAGGCCACTCCCGGCCACCATGTCTGCACTGTGCGGGTGGGGCTGGCCGACGAGGTCGCCGGCTGGGTGTGGTTCTCGTCCGCCGTCCGGGACGGAGCCACCGTCTGCCTGCTCCATGACCTGGTTGTGTTCGAGCCGTTGCGGGGCCGCGGAGTGGGGGCGGCCACCCTCGACGAGGTGGAGGAGTGGGCCCGGACACAGGAGCACGACGCGGTGGTGGTCGATGTCTTCCCCCACCGGGGGCGGGCACGGCGCTTCCTGCACCGCCTCGGCTACGAGGATGTCGGCGAGGCAGTCGACGGGCGCATCACGATGGTGAAGCGGCTCGGGCGACGGTAGGCCCGGGAGTGGAGCCCGACCCAGGTTGCGGTGACGATCTCCTGCGCCACCGGGACCGGGTCGCAGCCGCAGCGATGGAGTTCAGATGACCTTGTGCCGCTCGCCGGCGGCCTCGGCCTTCTTCGCCCGCTTCTCGGATCGCTTCTCTTTGAGGCTCTTGGCGGCTTCCTTTTTGGTGGATCTGCCGCCCTTGTCCTTGTTTGCCATGGGTGCCTCCCGGCCGGCTGCCACCGTGGGCTGCCAAGGTGCATTCTCCCACCCTCCCGGCACGGCGTGAACCGTTTCTGCCTCCAGCTGCGACAGTACGGGTGTGGAGCCTTCCGATTCCGAGCTGCTGGAAGCCATCTGCGGCGGCGACCGCTCAGCACTGCGCCTCCTCTACGAGCGTCACGCCGGATGGCTGGTGGCGCGCCTGGGTCGCAGGTGCGGGGATCCCGACATGGTGAACGAGGCGGTGCAGGACACGTTCCTGGCGGTGTGGCGGAAACCGGGCCGCTACCGGGGCGAGGGGGAGGCGGCCGCCTGGCTGTGGGGCATCGCGCTGCGCCGTCTGCTGGACCGGATCCGTCGCCGCTCCCGGTGGGAGCCGGTGGCGGAGTGGATCCACCCCGAAGCGGTGGCGTCAGCCGAGGACCAGGTGCTGCTCGGAGTGGAGCACGGCGACCTCGGCGCCGCCCTCGATCTCCTCTCCCCCGAATTGCGGGCGGTGGTGCAGTCGATGGTGCTCGACGGCCTCACGGTGCGGGAGACGGCCTCGCTGCTCGGGGTGCCGGCGGGGACCGTCAAGACCCGCATGATGCGGGCGCGCCGGCTGCTGCGGGAGGGGCTGGCGCCGTGACCTGGCATCCCGCACCCCCGATCCTCGCCGCCTACACCGCCGGCGCCCTCGGCACCTCGCAGGCGTGGTCGGTCGAGGCGCACGTGGCGGAATGCGCCGTCTGCCGAGCCGCGGTGGCGGCCGAGGTCGACGCCGCCCGGCTCGAGTCGATCTGGGAGACGACCGCGGGGCGGCTCGACGTTCCCCGCCCCCGTGTGCCGGAGCGGGCGCTGGTGGCGGTGGGGGTTCCCGAGCATCTGGCCCGGCTGCTGGGCGCCACCCCGTCGTTGACCGTGCCGTGGCTGCTGGCGGTGGTCACCGTCCTCGGATTCGCGCTGGCGATGGCGTGGAGCGCGGCAGGGGACGCGCCGCTGGCGGCCCGGGAGGGGCTGCTTCCGTTCCTGCTGCTGGCCCCGCTGGTCCCGGTCGCCGGGGTAGCCGCCGCCTTCACCCGCCGTCTCGACCCGGCGCACGAGATCGCCGCCGCCGCCCCCCTCCACACCATGCGCCTGTTGTTGGTGCGGACGGTCGCGGTGCTGGCGACGTCGCTGGTCCCGGCGCTGGCGATGGCCCTGCTCCTGCCCCGGGCCGGGCTGACCGCCTTGGCGTGGATCTTGCCGGCGCTGGCGCTGGCATCCGCCGCCCTCGCACTCACCACGTTCGTTTCTCCGGTGGTCGCCGGCGCCGTCGTCGGGGTGGGGTGGGTCACGGGGGTGCTGTCCACCGAGATCGGGTCCCGCACCCTGGTGGCGTTCGGACCGGTGACGCAATGGGCGGCGCTGGTGGTCGTGGCCCTTTCGGCCGTGGTCATGGCGCGGCGCCGCGACGTGTTCGAGATGGGGCGGCGGCCATGACCCGCCTCCGGACCCTCCCTGCCCTCCTCGCCCGCACCGCCCGAGTCGTCCCGTGGTGGCATCTCGCCCTCGGCGTCGTCGCCGCGTTCGGGCTCGCCTGGCCGCGCCGCGCCGGGCCGTGGACCAACCAGGACGACGCCGTGTTCGGGCTGCGCCTGGCGGCGGTGGCGCTGGCGGCGAGCGCCGCCTTCGTGTTCGACGATCCGGCGGCGTCGCTCGAGGAGGGGAAGCCGGTGCCGGTCGGGATGCAGCGGACCGCCCGCCTGCTGCTCGTCGTCCCGGCGACGGCGGCGGCGTGGTGGGCCCTGCTGGTGTGGATGGAGGCGGGCCTGCGCCCGCTCGACGGAACGATGCAGACGGTGCCCCGCCTCGCCGTCTCGGTCGAGATGGCAGCGCTGCTCGGCGTGGTGTGGGCGGTGGCGACCCATGCCGTCCGCTCGCACCGCGACGGAGGCATGGTGGCGGTTCCGGTGCTGCTGGGGGTGGTGATCGTCCTCCTGATGCTCCCCGAACGCTGGTCCTTGTTCCCGTCGCCGTGGCCGCCGCCCGCTCCGGGCGAGGCCGCCCCGGCAGAGTGGCAGGCGTGGCTCGACGCCCACCGGCGCTGGGCGGCCCTTGGCGCCGCGGCGTGGACCGCCACCCTGCTCGGGCTGCGCGGGCCGGGGAGGCGCCGGATCGTTGCATGGCGCCGCTTCGGCGCGCTGCGGAGGGAGGGGCCGTGACGGCGGTCGCCACCCGGCCCCGAGCCGCCGGCGCCGCGCCGCCCCCTGGTCGGATGTGGCCGGCCCTGGCGCGCCGCGAGGCCCGCTTCACGCTGCGCCATCCGATCGTTCTCGCCGGGATCATCGCCAGCGTCTACCTGTTGTGGTCCTTCAACCGGGACGAGTTGCCGCACCTCGGCGGGTACTCGACCTACGTCGGCCTCGGGCTGGCTCCGCTGACGGGTGCGGCGCTCCTCGTCGCCCACCTCCAGACCTCGCGGGCCCACCGGCATCGGACGCTGGAGATCGAGGAACCGGCGCCGGCCGCGCTGCGGGCCCGGACGCTGGGGCACCTGGTCGGCGCCCTCGTGGTGATGCTCCCCGCCGCGGTGATCGTCGCGGTCTACATGGGGTACCTGTTCTGGCGGGGCGGCACCGGTGCCCCGAACCTGGGAGAGCTGCTGATCGGGGTCCTGGTGGTCGGCGTCGCCGCCGCGGCCGGGGTCGCCGCCGGCACCTGGCTCCCCAACCGTTTCGGGGGCCTGATCGGGCTGGGGCTCCTCGCCGTGGTCCAGATCGGCCTTCAGGACGCTCCCGGCACGTTGCACTGGTTCTCGTGGTGGCACACCGTGCTCTGGTACGACGGGTTCGCGCACTGGATCCGACCCACCGGGGCCCATGTGGCGTATCTCACCGGGGCGCTGGCAGCGGTCGGGGCGGCGGCGTCGCTCCGGCACGGAGTCCGGCCGGCACCCTCCATGGTGGCCGCGCTCGGCCTGGCGCTGGTGGTCGCGGGCGGGGTGGTGCAGATCCGCCCGCCCGACCGTGCCGCCGTCGAGCGTATCTCGGATCGGGTCAGCAATCCGGCGGGTTCCTGGGTGACCGTCACGCGGGACGACGCCACCTACGACGTGCTTGCGGGCTACCAACGGTGGATCGACTGGTGGGATGCGGTGATCTCGGACACCGTGGCCCCGATCGCGACTGCCGACCGCCCCGCTCTGGTCGTCGAGCAGTGGCCCCATCCGTTCCCATCACAGCTGCTCGACGAGTTCACGGAGAGCGATCCCGAGTGGCAGACGCTGATGGAGCGGGCCAACGACCACTACTTCGGATCGTCGCAGGTGGATCCGTGGCCGATCCAGGTCGGCGAGGCGCTGACGTCGAGAGACCGCGCTCCGCTCGCGATCGCCGTCGCCGTCCGGGCGGTGGGCCTGCCGCTGCTTCCGGTGCTGGTCGAGGGCCGCGCCTACACCGCGGACGAGATCGCCATGTTCAATACGGAACCGACCGACCCCACGGTGTCCGTCAGTTGGTCCGGGCAAAACCGCGGCGTCCCCCGTCCGGTGCTCGGCGATCATCTCATGCTGGAGGTCGCCTGCACTGCCGAGGGCCAGGCGCGCGAAGTCGTGGCGGCGTGGCTCGCCGCCCAGGCGAGTTCCGCGGTCGCCGATCGCTACCGCGACATCCGGCAGCACGGACCGGCTGCCTTGGGCGACTTCTCCGAGGTCTTCACCGAGTACCTGCCCAACGAT
>JASFUV010000053.1:0-6958 GCA_050050155.1 Acidimicrobiia bacterium
CCCTCGGCTTCGCCCCGCTCGTGCGCGGCGCGAACCTCGATGCGTTCATCGCGGAGACACGGCGCACCGACCCCGGCTTCACCATCTACGAGTTCGATGCGGCGGGAGATCCAATCGCAGCCCAGCCCCGCACCGACTACTTCCCGGTGGTGGCCGAGCGCGATTTCGGGAACCTGCCCACGGTCGCGGGGTTCGACTTGGCGTCCGAGCCGGCGCGGGCCGCTGCCATCGCCGCCTCCCTCAGCTCCGGCGTGCCTGTGGTGTCCGGGTTCGTGGACCTCCCCGGGGACGAGCAGGTGGGCGACGTCAAGGTCATCGCCCCGATGGAGACCATCGACGACCGTGTGTTGGGGGTGGCCTTCGTCTCGATGCAGATCGACGAGTTGATCAGCGATGTGGCGGCCTACGGCCTCGACCAGCCGCTGGGCTGGCGCCTCGCCGATCTCACCGACGAGGAAGCGGCGGCGGCGCAGTCGATCCGGGAACCGACCCGCTGGGCCGAGGTGCTCGAGGTTCGCGGTCGTCACTGGCTCCTCTCGCTCACGACGGAGACGGATCACCTCGCCTTCGACGCGGCGCGGGACCGGCTCATGCTGCTGATGGGATTGGGCGCGGCGCTCCTGGCGGCGATCCTCGGATTCCTCATCGCCAAGTCGCGGCACGCCCGTCTCGAACTCGACCGGATGCGGGAGCTGTCCCGGAGCAAGGACCGGTTCCTGGCCGGGGTGAGCCATCAGATCCGCACCCCCCTCACCAGTGTCCTCGGCATGAGCGGGATCCTCTCGAAATCGTGGCGGTCGCTGCCGCCCGACGAAGTCCAGGACCTCCTCGACATCATCGAGGACCAAGGGGCGGAACTCGCCGACCGGGTCGACGACCTCCTCACCATCGGGAACATCTCCGCAGGGACGTTGAGCGTGCGCCATGACCGGGTCGAACTCGGGCCCGAGATCGACCACGTCACCGCCCGGGTGACGGTGCCGGAGGGCAAGGAAGTGCGCGAGAGCGGGGAACGGGGCGCCGCGATCGGGGACCGGCTGCGCATCCGTCAGATCTTCCGCAACCTCTACACCAACGCAGTCCGTTACGCGGAACACACGGTGCAGATCGTGATCCACCGCGAACGCGATCGGATCCAGCTCTGCGTCTGCAACGACGGCCCCCCGCTCGACGAGGAGAAACAACGGCGGGTGTTCCAGCCGTACGTCGAGGACCGGCTCAAGGGCCAACCGGCGACGATCGGCGCCGGCCTGTGGCTCTCGCGGA
Source organism: Acidimicrobiia bacterium (assembly GCA_050050155.1). Classification (GTDB taxonomy): domain Bacteria; phylum Actinomycetota; class Acidimicrobiia; order Spongiisociales; family UBA5794; genus CAYQEC01. The sequence continues at coordinate 1,267 of JASFUV010000053.1, forward strand.
CCCTGGCGGAGGCGATGGGGGGCAGCCTCACGTACCGGAACGTCGACGGGCGAAGCGTGTTCACTCTGGAGCTCTTCGCGCACGATGCGGCGGCTCCGGCGCCGGTGGCCGAACCCGAAGCGGTCGCCCCGAGCCGGTAGCGGCCGGCGCCGCCTCCTAGCTGTGTCCGGTCCGGAGACTGACCCGGCTGCCGCTCCGCTTGAACACGTGCAGGTTGTCCCTGGTGGCGCGATGGATCTGGAGCGAGGTGATGGCACGATCACCTGCCGTGTAGTTGCCCCTCCGCTCCACCTCGTTGGCGATCTCGGTGGTGAACATCCACCGTCTGGTACTGGCCTTGAGGACGGCGATGATCTCGTCGCGCAGGGTGACCTGGGGTGGTCCGGGCTCGGGGGTGCGGTCTGTCATGGTGGTGTCCCGTCTCGTCGGTGCCGATGCATCCGGCACTCCAAGAGCGTAGGCACGGGGACGACGGCCGGAAGCGTCGCGCCCCGCCCCATGCCACGGTGCCGCGTAGCATCCGCAACGGACCACGAGAGGAGACGCCAATGGCGACGGGCAACGAGGAAACGAAGCGCCGCGAATGGGACTTCTCCGACCTCTCGGCGCTCTTTGTCAACTGCACCCTGAAGCCGTCGCCGCAGCCGTCGCACACCCGCGGACTTATCGACGTTTCCCGTCACGTGATGGACGCCCATGGAGTGCGCACCGAGGTGATCAGGGCGGTGGACTACGACATCGTGCCGGGCGTGTGGCCCGACATGACCGCACACGGTTGGGATCGCGACGCCTGGCCCGAGCTGTACGCCAAGGTGGAGCAGGCCGACATCCTGGTGCTGGGGAGCCCCATCTGGCTGGGCGACAAGTCGTCGGTGTGCACCAGGGTGATCGAACGCCTCTACGGCAACTCGGGACAGCTGAACGAGGCCGGCCAGTACGCCTTCTACGGGAAGGTCGGCGGCTGCCTGATCACCGGCAACGAGGACGGGATCAAGCACTGCGCGATGAACATCCTGTACTCGCTCCAGCACCTCGGGTACGTGATCCCGCCCCAGGCCGATGCCGGATGGATCGGTGAGGCGGGCCCGGGTCCGTCCTACCTCGACCCCGGGTCCGGTGGGCCGGAGAACGACTTCACCAACCGCAACACCACCTTCATGACCTGGAACCTGCTGCACCTCGCTCGGATGCTCCAAGAGGGCGGCGGAATCCCCGCGCACGGTAATCAGCGTGCCCTCTGGGACGCCGGGTGCCGTTTCGATTTCGAGAACCCCGAGTACCGCTGAGACGGTTCGCCGTTCGAGGGCGCTCCTCCGGCCACGGCATGCGCGCGCCCGCAGTGCCAAAGCCGGTGGTGACAAGGAGGACGATGGATGAGCGAGAGAGCTGCAATCCCTGACGACGATCCGGTCGTGTCCGATCTCCGGCAGGTCTTCGACACCCACGCCAAGCGCGGCTCGTGACTGAGCGGGCGCCCCGTGGCGATCGTGGCGTGGTTGGTGACGGGTCCCGGGCCGAGGCGGCGCGCGAAGAGGTGACACGCAGGCGGGGTGGTGACGCCGGGACGGCAGTGGTCACCGATTGAACATCGAGTGCTCCGGCCAGTGGAGCACGAGCAGGGAGACCAGTACTGCGGCGTTCGCCGCCAGGGCGACGAGGACCTTGAGTGTCGACCGGCGCCGGCTGGCGGATCCGGGCCAGATTCCCGAGAAGAGAGCGATCCCGGAGAGGGAAACGGCGGCGGACGCCGCCGCGAGGGTGCGCCAGGCAGCGGCGGGGATGGCGGTTCCCCAGAAGGCGAGGGCCGCCAGCGCGAACCCGGCGGCGGAGACCGTCCAGAACGGGAGGGCGATGAGGGCGGTCCGCCCCGGGGCGAGCGACGGGTAGAGCCAGTAGCGCATCGGCACCCGGGGAGGTGGGGAACGCCTCCCGCTCTGCCGGAGCAGGGTGGCGGCGGCGATGGCATGGGCGAGAGCGTCGACGAGCAGGCCTGCGGCGATCAGGTCCCTGATGGTCGCGTCCGAGAGCATGCCACCTCCCGGGGGCACCATAGGAGATGTCGTTCCCGGCGTGACGGGCAGGAAGGGCAGGAATACCTGCCAGGCGCGGGTTTTCGGTCAGGAGATGCCGGAGAACGTGTCCCTGACGGCGGCGGCGGATGCGGTGAGGGCCTCCCGCTCGGGGTCGGTCGCGGAGAGGGGCAGGATCCGCCCTGCGCCGGAGGCGTCGACGAGGCGGGGGAGCGAGATGCACACCGTTCCCAGCCCGAGGGCGGGATCGAGCGGGGCGGTGACGGGGAGCACCGCGGCCTGGGAGGCCTGATCGAGCGCCTCGAGGATCTGGGTGGTGGCCATGGCGATGCCCCACGAGGTGGCGCCCTTGCCTGCGATGATCTCGTAGGCGGCATTGCGTACCTGATCGAGGATGGCGTCGCGGGCGGCCGGGTCGAGGAGTGTGCCGTCGCTGGTCTCCACTTCGGCGAGCGGTGATCCTCCGATGGTGGCCGACGACCACAGCACCGTTTCGGTGTCGCCGTGCTCGCCCACCACGCTGGCGTGGATGTGCCGTTCCGCGATGCAATAGCGCAGGGAGAGGAGGTGGCGGAGCCGCGACGAGTCGAGCACCGTGCCAGACCCGAGCACGGTCCCGTCGAAGCGTCCGGTGATCTCAGCGGTGAGTTGGGTGAGCACGTCGACCGGGTTGGTGACCACCAGGATGATCGCCTCGGGCGCCACCTCCACCAGTGGGGGGATCAGCGCCCGGAAGAGCCGGGCGTTGCGGGCGACCAGATCGAGGCGGGTTTCGCCCGGCCGCTGCTTGGCCCCGGCGGTGATGACGACCACGTCGGCGCCGGCGCACACCTCGACGTCGTCGCCGCCCTCGATGGTGGTAGGGCGCACGAACTGGAGGCCGTGGCGCAGGTCGAGCACCTCCGCCTGCGCTTTGGTGCCGTCGAGGTCGTGCAGGGAGAGGCGCCGGGCGACGCCGCCGTTGAGGGCGGCGAAGGCGATGGCGGTGCCGACGCTCCCGGCCCCGATGATGGCGAGATGATCCAACGGTTCCCTCCCGGTGGCGTGCCGCCCCGTGCCGGCGGGGCACGAGGACCCACCGGTACGATCCTACGGGAGCCGCCGGGAGGGAGGCGTCACTCGCCGTCCGACAGGCCGAGCTCGCGTCGCAGAGGGGCGGCGGCTCCGGCGTCGATGAACACCGGGATCGATGTGAGGGGTGCGTCCCGTTCCACGAACCCGGGTCCCGACACGGGATCGCCCGTCCACAGATCGGTCCAATCGCCGGCAGGGAGGTACACCCGGGCCGAACTCGCGCCCGGTTCGGTGACCGGGGCGACCACCAGGTGCCGTCCGAGCCGGTACTGGAAGGGGTGGCGCCAAACCTCGTCGTCGTCCGGATCGTCGAATCCGAGGGGACGCATGAGCGGCAGCGCGGCGTGCACCGCGTGGCGCCCCTCCCGGTCGAGGTGAGGAACGAGCCGGTCCCGCAGCCGAGCGAACGCACGGAACGCGGGGATGACCCGGGCGTCCCCGGTGCGTTCCGCGATGTTCCATGGGGTGCGATCGCGGTTGGGTGGCCGGTGGTGGTGGTACTCGGCGTGGTACTGCATGACGGGACAGAAGGCTGCCATCGCCGCCGATCGCAGGTACAGCTCGGCGTCGGGGACCTCGCCTGAGAAACCGGCCAGGTCCCAGCCCCAGAAGAAGATGCCGGAGACGCCCGCCTGCTGGCCGGCGATGATGGCGGCCCGGTACGCCTCCCAGGTCGAATCCTCGTCCCCCGCCCACGCCAGTGGGTAGCGGGCGGAGCCGACGAAGCCGGCGCGGGAGAAGGTGATCCCGTCGGGTCTCGTGTCGGCGAGCAGCTCGTGGTAGGCGGCCTGATACAACACGGGATACTCGTTGTTGGCCTCGTCGCCGCGGCGACCGTCGGCGTAGCGAAGATCGTCACCCCAGGGGTGCTCGCCGCCGTCGGTCTTGAATCCATCGATGCCGACCTCTTCGACCAGGTAGCGGCGCTTCTCCAACCACCAGCGGCGGGCCTCGGGGTTCGAGAAGTCCACGACCAGGGCGCGCGGGAACCAGTCGCCACGATTGAGGAAGGGACGCCCGTCCTCGTGCTGCACCACGAACGAGCGGGCCAGTGCCACCTCGCGGTCGAGGCCGGCCTGCCCGACGGGCTCGACGCGGCGGGGGAGGATGGGAGCCTGCCACAGCAGGACTTTGATGTCGCGGCGATGCAGCTCGTCGACCATGCCCTTGGGGTCGGGCCAGGCGCCGTCGGCGGGGAAGGTGAAGTCGCTCAGCCGGTGTGGTGACCCGTCGTGATGCGGCTCGTACTCGGCGTCGCGGAACGCGGCAAAGGTGGCCTCGTCGCTCCATGCCTCGACGACCACCACGCCGACCGGGATGCCGAGGTCGCGGCTCCGGTCCGCCTCGGCGAGGACGCGGCGCTGCGTGTTCCACTCGTTGCCGCTCATCCAGGGCCGGTACACCCAGGGGGGCGGGGCGACCGCCGGTCCCGACTCCTTCAGGAACGCGGCGAGGATCTGTTGGGGGGTTCCTTCGTAGAGGACGAGTCGCAAACACGGGTCGGCGGGGTCGATCGCGGCCTCGACCCAGAGACGGTCCGGCTCGGTGGCCCCGACGTCACACCACACCCGCCGCGAGGTGGCGATCCAGCCTCCCCACCCTCCGCTGGTGAGGAAGAACGGCATCGGGAGGTAGGTGCGGGTGTCCTCCCACTGTCGCTTGTACGGTTCGAACACCCGCACGTCGAGGCGGTTGCCACGCTGGTCGAGCCGGTCGTAGCGCTCCCCGAACCCCACCACCCGTTCCCGATCCTCGAGCCGGAGGGCGAAACGGACCCGAGTCGCGCCGTCGATGCTCTCGAGCCAGGCGAGGCTGGGCGTGACGAACCGGTCGGGAGCAGCCTCGGTGGATCGATCGTCCACCCCCGTGTCCGGTCGGAGGACGACGTCGTGTCTCTCCCCGTATCGGGTGGCCGACCAGCGGCCGCCCGGCGCCCATGCCGCCACCGCAACGCGGTGCCAGCGGGTTCTCGCCGAGTTGTCGCTGCCGACCACCCGATAACGGAGGAGGCCGCCCGTGGGAGGGTCCATCGTGGCCACCCAGCGCCTTCTGCCACGGTGGTCCAGCCCACGATCGTGCATCGTGATCCGTGTTCCGTCTGCAATCTCGACCATCGCTCCCGGAAGGGAGGCGTGGCTGGTCGCCCTGATCTCGAGCGGGTCACCGGCCACGGGTTGTACCGGGAGTCGCTGCTCATCGGTCGGTTGGTAGGGGTGCCCGGTCCCTTCGGGTCGATGCCGGATCATGTGATCGGAGCGAGGTCGCCTGCGAGGTCGAGGAACATGGCGTGCGACCAGAGCAGGGGTGTGGCGACCGGGCCCCACCGCTCCCTCCATTCGTCGAACCGTTCCGGATGGAGCAGCCGGTCGCTCACCTGCTCGGGAAGCTCACCTCCGGCGGAGGCCTGTTCCACAACCCACCGAAGCCTCGCCCGTGCCCCGTCGAGGTCGCCGACCGCGACCTGGTACGACCCGAGCAACGCGGTCAGCAGGATCCACTGGCCGCCGCCGAAGAAGGTGTCGGCGAGATGCCGGTGCAGGCCCCCGTCGAGCAGCCGGTCGGTCAGCTCGGACACGGTGACGACCATG
>JASFUV010000054.1:0-6953 GCA_050050155.1 Acidimicrobiia bacterium
ACCCCCGACGACCTGACGGCGGCCCTCACCGCGCCCCCCGCCGAGGAGGCCGCACCGGAGCCGGCCACACCCCCTACCGACGAGGCCGTCACCTTCGCACCGCCCCAGACCCCCGCCGCGGACGTGCCCACCGAGGAACCTCCTGCACCCGCCGAGCCTGCCGATCCCGCCGCCGACAGTCCCTCACCCGACGAGGAGTACGACCTCCCCGCCGAGGACAAGGTGCCGCTCCCGCCGGCCTCGTCCCGGGTGGCCTCCCCGCCTCCCCGCGGTGAGACCCGCTCGTTCTACAGCCGCCGCTCCGCCCGGCTCCCCCGCATCGGTGAGGACGCCGGGCGCAACGCCCTCGCCTCCCTGTCGGCGATGCGAAAGCACCACGACGACGAGGACGAGGACGAGGCGGACGCCGCCCCGGTCGAGGACACCGACGGCGAGTAGCGGCGAGCCGGCCTACAGCTCGATGAGGATCGGGAACACCACCGGACGCCGGTTGGTCTGACGCCGCACCGCCCGCGCCGCCGCACTGCGGACCCCGCGGCGCACCGTGTCGAGGTCGGCCGGCCAGTCCATCTCGGAGAGGGCCGCCTTGACCGCATCCGCGACCTCGCGGTGGATGTCCTCCCACTCGTCGCTCACCCCGTGACTGTCGATGTCGGGGCCGAACACCACCTCGCCGCTGCCGGCGTCGAGCCCCACCGTCACCACCAGCACCCCGTCGTCGGCGAGGTGACGGCGGTCCCGCAGCACCTCCTCGACGTCGCCGATGCCGTAGCCGTCGACGTAGACGTAGCCGGCGGGCACCGTGGCGCGCTCCAGCCTGGTCTCGGCGCCGTCGAGCGTCACCGCGTCCCCGTCCTGGCACACCAGCACCTCGGGCACCCCGACCTGGCGCGCCAGCGCCGCGTTGGCGAACAGGTGCCGGTACTCGCCGTGCACCGGGATCATGGCCGCCGGCTGCACCACGTTGAAGAACGTGCGCAGCTCGTCGGCGGCGGCGTGCCCCGACACGTGCACGTGGGAGTTGAGGCCGTGGTGGACCGTCACCCCGAGACGAGTCAGGTTGTTGATGACCCGCGACACCTTCGACTCGTTGCCGGGGATCGGCGTCGCCGAGATGATCACCGTGTCGTCGGGAGACAGGTGGATGGCGCGATGCTCTCCCGACGCCATCAGGGACAGCGCGGCGTACGGCTCGCCCTGGCTCCCGGTGCAGATGACCGCGGTCTCCCCCGGCGGGTAGTCGTCGAGGTCCTCCAGCTCGACCTGCTGCTCGGCCGGGAAGTCCAGGAGCTCCAGCTCGAGGGCGATCTCCGAGTTGCGCACCATCGACCGACCCAGGAACGCGAAGCGGCGGCCGTCGGCGATGACCGCGTTGAGCGCCTGCTGCACCCGGTGAATGTGGCTGGCGAAGCACGCCACGATCACCCGGCCCTCCGCCCGGGCCACGAAGTCACGGAACGGCTGACCCACCGTGGACTCCGACGGGACGAACCCGGACCGCTCGGCGTTGGTGCTGTCGCACAACAACAGCCGCACCCCGGACCGTCCGAACCCTGCGAACGTCGCCAGATCGGTGGGATGCCCGTCGATCGGGGTCGGATCGAGCTTGAAATCCCCGGAGTGGACGATGAAGCCCTCGGGCGTGTCCAACACCACCCCGGTCGCCTGCGGTACCGAATGGGCGACGTTGAGGTGCGTGAACCGGAACGGGCCGTGCTCGTTCCACTCCCGGGTCGTCACCGGGCGGAGATCGGGAGTGATCCCGGCTTCCTCCACCCGGGACCGGGCGAACTCCACCGCCAGCGGGGTCCCGTAGACCGGGACGTTGACGTCCCGCAGCAGGTACGAGAGGGACCCGACGTGGTCCTCGTGACCGTGGGTGAGGATGACGCATTCGAGGTCGTCGGCCCGTTCCAGCACCGACGTGAAGTCGGGGAGCACCAGGTCGACCCCGAGCATGTCCTCCTCGGGGAACATGAGGCCGGCGTCGAGGAGGGCGAGCTTGCCGTCGATCTCGATCGTGGCGCAGTTGCGTCCGATCTCACCGAGACCCCCCAGGAATGTGATCCGGACGCTCATACCGCTTGAGCGGCCTCCAGAGCCGTTGCGATGAGGTCGAGCGTCTCCTGCGACGCCGGGATCAGCGGGAGCCGCGGCTCGCCGACCGATCCCCACCACGCCGACATTCCCCCCTTCAGCGGGATCGGATTCGGCTCGTTGAAGAGTGCGGCGATGAGGGGCGCCAGCGCCTCGTCGATCCGGGCCGCCTCGTCCTCGTCGCCGGCCTTGACCGCGTCGAGGAGGCGCCGCAGCTGCGGGCCGACGAGATGGGCCGCCACCGACACGACCCCGACCCCGCCGGCGCCGACGATGCGCCGCGCCGTCGCGTCGTTCCCGGCGTAGACCGCGAAGCCCTCCGGGAGGGCGGCGATGGCGTTGAGGGAGAAGTCGATGTCGTCGACCGCGTCCTTGACGGCGACGATCTTGGGATGCTCGGCGAGCCGCACCAGCGTCTCGATCTCGATGAGGCGGGCGGTGCGTCCCGGGATGTTGTAGAGCATCAGCGGCAGGTCGGTGGCCTCGGCGATGGCGGTGAAGTGCCGGTAGAGGCCCTCCTGCGGCGGCTTCGAGTAGTACGGCGTGACGGCCATCAGGCCATCACATCCCATCTCGGCGGCCTTCTCGGCGAGAGTGATCGATGCCGCGGTGTCGTAGGTGCCGGCCCCGGCGATCACCTTCAGGTTGCCGGCGGCGGCATCGACGGCCGCCTTGAACAGGGCGATCTTCTCCACCTTCGACAGGGTCGGGGACTCCCCGGTGGTACCGGAGACGACGATGCCCTCGGTGCCGTTCTCGGCGAGGTGGCGCACCAGCCGCCAGTAGGTCCCGTAATCGACGGCCCCCTCCTCGTCGAAGGGGGTGAGCGTTGCAGTGAGCAGTTCGCCGAACGGCGCAGCGGGTCGAGCTTCCATGGACCCGACGGTAGCAGCCCCTCGAATCACTATCCTGCAGGTTCCGACGCCACCACCATCATGGACGACCTCACTCCTCACATCCACGACGTCTCGACCGCCGACTTCGCGCAGGCGGTCATCCAGCGCAGCCGGGAAGTGCCCGTCGTGGTGGATTTCTGGGCGGAGTGGTGCGGGCCGTGCAAGACCCTCGGGCCGATGCTGGAACGGGTCGCCACCGAGATGGACGGGGTGTTCGAGTTGGCGAAGGTCGACGTGGACCGCAACCAGGACCTCGCCACCCAATTCGGTGTCCAGGGCATCCCCACCGTCATCGCCTTCCGCCAGGGCGTCCCCGTCCACCAGTTCACCGGAGCGGTCCCCGAGTCGTCCCTCCGGGCATGGATCGCCGAAATCCTCCCGACGGAACTCGACGCCAAGCTCGACCAGGCCCGCGACGCCACCCTCGCCGGGGACACCGAGGCGGCGGAGGCACTCCTGCGCGAAGTGCTGGAGCAACGCCCCGACCATCAGGAGGCGGGAACCGGGCTTGCCAGCCTGCTCATCGCCCGTGGCGAGACAGACGACGCCCTCATCGTCCTCGGGAAGCTCACCCCCTCCGCCGACGTGGAACGCCTCCAGGCCGCGGCCCGCCTCTCGGCGTCGCGAGGCCAGGACATCCCGCAGCTCGAAGCCGCCCTCGACGCCGATCCCGGCGACGACGGAGTCCGCCTCGCCCTCGCCCAGGCCCTCGCCGCCCAGTCCGAGTTCGAGCCGGCGCTCGATCACATGCTGCGGGTGGTGCGGGCCAAGTCGGGGCTCCAAGACGACGCCCGGCGGGCGATGGTCGACATCTTCGGTCTCCTCGGGGAAGAGCATCCCCTCACCGGGACCTACCGGCGCCAGCTCGCCAGCGCCCTCTTCTGAGCGGCGCGCCGGCTCAGAGGCCGAGCAGCCCTTCCAGGCCGACCGTGACCGGGGACGCGAGGCCGGCCACCGCCCTGATCCCCAGCAGCACACCCGGCAGGAACGCGGCCCGGTCGGTGGTGTCGTGGCGGATGGTGAGCGTCTCTCCGGGCCCGCCGAACAACACCTCCTGGTGCGCCACCAGCCCGGGGAGCCGGATGGCGTGCACCGGGACCCCTGCGACGTCCCCACCGCGTGATCCCGGCACCAACTCGTGGCTCTCCACGGCGCGGCGCTGATCGGGGGCGGCGGCGGCGAGGCGTTCCGCGGTGGCGGTGGCGGTCCCCGACGGCGCATCGGCCTTGGCGTCGTGGTGTAGCTCGACGATCTCGGCGGCGGGGAAATGCGGCGCCGCCAGCTCGGCGAGGCGCATCATCACCACCGCACCGATCGAGAAGTTGGGGACGATGAGGCAGCGGGACGGCCCGTCACCCCACAGCTCCTCCACCGCGGCGACGCGGACGCCGTCGAATCCCGACGTCCCCACCACCGCGTGCACGCCGAGGCGATGCCAGGTGGCGAGGTTGTCCATGACGACGTCGGGCCGGGTGAACTCCACCACGACCTCGGCGCCGGCCATCGCCTCCGGATCGGTGGCGACCGCCCGTCCTGCCACCGTCGCTCCGCCGGCCTGCGGGTCGTAGAGGGCGGCAAGGTCGAGATCGCCGGCTTCGGCCACCGCGGCCGCCACCAGGCGCCCCATGCGGCCCCCGGCACCGGACACTCCCACGGCGGTCATGTCACGAACTCCTCCAGGTCGGCGGCGTCGAACGGCCCGACCGCCCCCAGCACGTAGGGGCCCGAGTAGACCTCGCGGGCCACCTCGATGGTCTCGTCCACCGTCACGGCGTCGATCCGGGCGAGCACCTCGTCGACCGACATGTGCTCGATCCCGGTCAGTTCCTCGCGGCCCAGCCGGCTCATGCGGGAGTTGGAGTCCTCCAGCGACAGGGCCAAGCTCCCCTCGACGTTGCCCTTGGCCCGGGCCAGCTCCTCCTCGGTGGGTCCCGTCTCCATCATCTTGTCCAACTCGACCCGGATCAGCTTGAGCACCTCGGGAGCCTGGCTCGGTGTCGTCCCTGCGTACACCGCCACCCCGCCGGTGTCGAGGAACGGCATCCGGAAACTGTGGACCGAGTACGCCAGACCCCGATCCTCGCGGATCTCGCGGAAGAGGCGGGAGGACATCCCGCCGCCGAGCACGTGGTCCACGATGGTGTGGGCGAAGCGACGATCGTCGTCGCGGGGAAGGCCCTCCCCACCGAGCACAAGGTGCGCCTGCTCCGTGTCGCGCCGGGTCACCTCCACCTTGGCGGTGACCGCGGCGGGGACCGATGCCCGCGGCTCGGCGCCGCCCTCCCACTCCCCCATGGCGTCGCCGATCCGGCGCACCAGGTCGTCGAAGTCGACCCGGCCCGCCGCGGCGACCACCACCGAGCGGGGCGAGTAGCGGCGGCCCCAGTAGCCGGCGATGGTGTCCCGGGTCATGGCGGTGATGGACTCCTTGGTGCCGAGCACCGGCGGGGCGAGCGGGTGACCGCCCCACAGCGCCTGCACGAACCGCTCGTGGGCGACATCGGTGGGATCGTCCTCGTTCATGTTGATCTCCTCGAGCACCACATGGCGCTCCGAGTCGATCTCCTCCTGGCGGAAGGCGGGCCGCTGCAGCATCTCGGCGAGGATGTCGACCGCGAGCTGCAGGTCGGCATCCCGCACCCGGGCCCAGTAGCAGGTGTACTCCTTGGAGGTGAACGCGTTGTGGCGGGCTCCGACCGCATCGAACGCTTCGCTGATGGCACGGGCCGGCATCGTCTCCGACCCCTTGAAGAGCAGGTGTTCGAGGAAATGGCTCGCCCCGGCCTCGATCGGATGCTCGTCACGGCTGCCGGCGTCGACCCAGCACCCGATGGTGGCGGACCGCACCGACGGCATGTCCTGGGAGATGATGCGGAGCCCATTCGGCAAGGTGGTGAAGTCGTAGTGCATCAGGCGATGATAGGAGCCGGGGTCCGCCAAATCCGCCGCCCCGGGACCGCGCCGCTTCCGTAGAATCCTGGTGGTGAGGGGCATCCGAGCCGCGTTCCTGCTCGCCGCCGCGGTGGCGATCACCGCGTGCGGCGCCTCTGCCGCGACGAGCACGACCACGGCCGCCGCCCCCACCGCGAACCCATCCACCACCGAACAACCGGAGGAAGGTGTGGCGCTCACATTCGCAACCGCCGACGGGTTCACCCTCGAGGGACGCCGCTTCGGGGCCGGGACCGATTGGGTGGTGCTCGCCCACATGCGTCCCGCCGACATGGAGGCCTGGTTCCCGTTCGCCCGTACCCTCGCCGTGGAGGGCTACTCGGCGCTGGCATTCAACTTCCGCGGGTACGGCGCATCGGAGGGATCGGGCTTCGCAGTCGACGTCGACGTCACCGCGGCCATCGACGAGGCGTTCCGTCTCGGAGCCGGCCGGGTCTTCGTCGCCGGCGCATCGATGGGCGGCACCGGCGCGGTGGCGGCCGCCGCGGGGCGGCCCGTCGCCGCGGTCGTCACCCTGTCGGCCCCCGACGCCTTCGAAGGCGTCGACGCCGTGGCGGCCGCGGCTCGCCTCACGGCGCCGCTCCTGCTGATCGCCGCCGAAGGCAACGCGCCCTACCCGGACGACGCCCGGGCCATCGCCGCCGCGTCGGCCGGCCCGGCCGAGGTGGTGGTGCTCTCCGGCAGCCGGCACGGCACCGACATGTTCGCCGACCACGACCCGGAACTGGGCGACCGGATCCTCACCTTCTTCGCCGCAACCCCGTAGCGCAGGTCAGCCGTCGTCGGGGTCGGGGGGACGCCGCAGCCGCTTCAGCTCGCCCCGGGCCCGCTTCGACGCAAGGCGGCGCCGCCGAGCCCCCCGCGACGGGGCGGTGGCGACCCGGGGACGGCGGGGCCGGAGCGCCTCCGCAAGCAGCCCCGCCAGCCTGCGGCGGGCGACGACGCGGTTGCGCCACTGCGAACGCGACTCGTCGGCGATCACCGTCACCACCCCGCCGACGAGGCGCC
>JASFUV010000055.1:0-6941 GCA_050050155.1 Acidimicrobiia bacterium
GCACGGCGTTGCGGAAGGCGTAGCGGCGCACAAGGCGGCTCGGGGCGCCGAGCGCTTGCAGGTAGTGCACGTAGTCCGATTCGAGCTCGTAGATGATCATGTTGCGCATGCCGATGGCCCACCCACCGAATTCCACGAGGAAGAGGGACACAAAGGGTAAGAACCAGTGCGACAGCAGGCTCAAGGCGAATCGCATCGAGAGGTGGGGCTGCAGGTTGTAGGCGTAGGCGCCGGCGATCGGGAACCAATCGAGGACGATGCCGAAGACCCAGGCGAGGAGGATTCCGAGCCACATGTAGGGGGTGGCGGTGAGGACGTATCCGACGGGGAGGATCGTGTTGTCGAGGTGCTTGGTGCGGGCGGCGTAGGCGCCGAAGCGATTGCCGGCGAGCCACCCGAGGAGGATGGTCGGGAGCAGCAGGGCGACATCGTACGGAATGGCGCGTCTGATGACGCTGGTGACCGACTGGGGGAAGAGGTAGGCGCTGATCCCCAGGTCGCCGTGGAGGAGGGCGCCCCAGAAGTTGAAGTACTGCTGCCAGATCGGCTTGTCGAGACCGAATACGCTGGCGTAGTACCGATGCATGTTCTCGGCGGCCTCAGAGGTCAGCGAGGTCCGTGACAGCATGTTGGCTATGGGGTCACCCGGCATGAAGCGCGGGATCAGCCAGTCGATCGTCACGGCCACGAAGAACGTGAGGCCGTAGATGAGCAGCTTGCGCCCGAAGTACCGCCTGATGGGTCAACCTCCCGCGTTGAACGGGGAGTCGTTCCCCGCCCCGCGTGGGGCGGGGAACGACGTACTCCCGTGTGTGGCCTACTCGGTCGGCGTCAGTTCCAGGTTGAGCAGGGTGTTGAGACCACCCAGCTGCCAGTACCCGGACCACGTGGTCGGGAGCGTGGGGGACGCGGATCCCTCGGTCGGCCAGTTGGTCCAGACCGCGTTGGAGAACTGCGCCCACAGGCCGTTGTACCAGAGCGGGATCATCGGGACCTCGGTGAGCATCTTCTCTTGGATTGCCGACGTCGCCGCCTGCATCCCCGCCAGATCCGAGGCCTGCACCCGGGCGAGTGCGTCGACCAGGTCGAACATCGCCTGATCGTCGTACCGGCCGAAGTTGCCGCTCTGCATCTGATCCTGGATCGGGTGGCGGAACAGCAGGTTGTACAGCGTCCACGGCGTGTTGCTCATCGACGCCCAGTTGTTCAGGGTCATGTCGAACGTGCCGCCCTGGAGCGCGTCGTTCCACGCGCCGTAATCGGGCGTCTCCGCCTTGACGTTGATGCCTGCGGCCTGGGCACTGGTCGCGATCACGTTGATGGCTTCCATCCAGTCGGTCCAACCGAACGGGCAGGTCACCTCGAGGGCGATGTCCGATCCGTCGGGCGCGTTGTAGAAACCGTCATCGCCCATCGTGTATCCGGCCGCCTCGAGGATCGCCTTCGCCTGATCCGGGTCGTAGGTCCACCCGAGGTCGTCCACGACCGTTTGGTCGATGTACTCGCTCAGCGTGGGCAGGAGCCCGGTCGGGTCGGCCGCCTTCACGAGATTCGCGTAGGCGACGTTGACGATGTCGTCCACGTTGATCGCGTAGGCGAGCGCCTTGCGGAACGCAGCGTCGTCCATCGGCTGCTTGGTCGTGTTGAGGAACAGCACGGCCGTGTTCGCCGACAGCATGTAGGGCGCCTCGGCGTAGTAGGTGGACACGTAGCCCTTGTTCACCATCTCGGCGACGCCCGGCAGGAAGTTGTTGCTCAGGTCGAGTTCTCCCTTGAGCACCATGCCGAGGGCGACGTTGTTGCTCGACGTCCGGATGTCGACGATCCGCTTCGGTGCCGGAGCTCCGAACACGCTCGCACCCCACCACGCGTCATTGCGGAGCCAGACGTTGCGGTCTTCGCCGTGGCTCTCGTACAGATAGGCGCCCGAGCCGATCGGGTTCTCGTTGGCCCCGACGGTGATGTCCTCCTCCGAACGACCGTCCCACAGGTGCATGGGAACGATCGGGATGTTGTACAGGTTGTTCTCGAACTCCTGGTAGAGCGGGTCGTCGTTGAAGCTGAACGTGAGATGCAGGTCGTCGTCGGCCGTGATCCCGGTCAGGTAGTTCCACATCGGTGCGAACCAGATCGCCGAGTACTGCTCCCCGAGCCCGTACGTGTAGGCGACGTCGGCCGCCGTGAGCGGCTCACCGTCGCTCCAGGTGAGCCCGTCACGCAGGGTGACCTGGTAGGTGGCGTCGTCGATCCATTCGCCGCTCTCCGCCAGCCATGGCTTCATCTGGCCGCTGAGCGGGTCGTATTCGAAGAGGAACTCGTAGACGTACCCCATCGTGCCCGTCGTGTTGGCCAGGCTGCCCGGTTGGAACGGATTCCACGTCGAGGGTGGACCCCACGCGGAACCGGCCACGTAGAGCGTCTCGCTGCGATCGAACACCACGTCGGGTGCCACCGTGGTGGTAGTCACCGTCGTGGTGGTAGTCTCATCGCCACCGCTCGGCGCTTGGGTTGTGCTGGTCGTGTCGCCAGCCGTGGTCTCGGACGAATCCGAGGAGTCACACCCGGTAGCGAACATGCTCATTACAACCAGGAGCACGAGCGGTATTGCCATCTTCCGCAGTCTCATTCTCCTTCTCCTTCCGTTCGTGGGCGCTCGGCCGGCCTTCTGCCCGGCGGCGCCCCTATTGCGCAGCTACAGCTCCAGCGGTTGATTGGCGAATCACCAGTTCGGCGGGAAGCAGGATCCGGACCGGCCCTCGGTCGGGTTCCTCGATGAGTTGGCACAGGGCTCGTGCCGCCTCCGCGCCCTGTTGTTGGATGCCCTGGCGGACGGTGGTCAGCGGCGGATCCATGCGTGCGGTGAAGTCGAGATCGTCGAAGCCGGCCACGGCCACGTCCTCGGGGACCCGCAGGCCGCGTTCCCGTAGCGCGTCGAGCGCACCGGCTGCAGTGCCATCGTTGGCGCAGAAGATGGCATCGGCGCCGCGTTCGGCAAGGTGGATCGCTCCCGCATAGCCGCCGGCCGCCCCGAAGTCGCCCTCGTAGACGAGATTGTCGGCGTCGAGGCCGGCGCTCGTGATGGCGCGGCGGTACCCGTCGAGGCGGTCCTCGGCGGCGGCGGTTCCCCGGATGCCGGAGATGTGTCCCACCCGTTCTCGACCCAGCGAAATGAGATGCCTGGTCAGGCTGTAGGCGGCGTTGACGTTGTCGATGTCCACGTAGCTCGCGCTGAGATCGTTGCGGCGGTGGCCGATGAGCACGGTGGGGAGATCGGATGCGAGGAGACCGTCGACGAGGGGGTCGACCAGATGGTCGGCGGTGACCACGACGCCGTCGATGAGCCCGATGTCGAGGATCTGATCGAGGGTCTTCTCCTTGGAGCGGTTGCCGAACCACATCATCATCCCGGCGGCGTGTTCGGCGAGGGCGTCGGTGATGCCGTGCAGCAGCAGCGCGAAGTAGGGGTCTCGGAACAGCACGCTCAGCTCGGCGTGCATGACGATCCCCACGACACCGCTCCGTCCGGACGCGAGCGTGCGGGCAGCCCGGTTGGGTCGATAGCGGGTGCGGCGGGCGACTTCGAGGACCCGGTCGCGGGTTTCGTCACGGACCGAGCCGCCGGTGAAGACTCGTGACACGGTGGAACGGGATACTCCCGCCAGCGCCGCAAGTTCCTCCAGCGTTCGCGCCTCCTGGCGCTGGTCCTCGTGCGTCACGACCCCTCGTTCCCTCCCATCGGGTGGGAGCGCTCTCTGCTCCGCAACTGGGAGCGCTCCCACGAGCGTAGTGAGCGGCCTCGACTCGTGTCAACTGCAGGAAGCCTGCTCTCGTTGCCTATCGGTGAGTAGGATCGGGAGCGCTCCCAGGACGGGCTCGCGGGGTCGGGGCGACGAGAATCCGGCCGAAACGCATCGATGGGAGGCGGAACGGCTCGGCTGCGGCGCAGGAGCGACGTGACGGCTACTGGTCACCTCGCCGGTCGAGCCGGTGTGGAGAAAGGGACGAGGCAGATGTCCGAGACCAAGTCACCCCCGGCCATTCCTTGGGAAGAACGCCCAGTGGGATCGACCGACGTCATGTGGAGATCGAGCCGGAATCCGATCATCCGGCGCGATCAGGTCCGGGGCGCCAACAGCATCTTCAACTCGGCGGTGGTGCGGTTCGGTGACTCCTTCCGAGGCGTCTTCCGAATCGACTCGACGACGCGACAGATGAACATCCACACCGGTTGGAGCGACGATGGCGTCGCCTGGACCATCGACCCGGATCCGATCCGTTTCGAAGCTTCCGACGATCGGGTCGGCGAGATCCAGGAGAGCTTCGAGCATGCCTACGACCCTCGCGTCGTCCGGATCGATGATCGCTTCTACCTGACGTGGTGCGCGGGCTACCACGGGCCGACGATCGGCGTCGGCTACACCGACGACTTCGCATCGTTCCGTCAGATGGACCATGCCTTCCTGCCCCACAACCGCAACGGGGTCCTCTTCCCGCGCCGGATCGGCGGCGCGTTCGCGATGCTGTCGCGCCCGAGCGACAACGGCCATACCCCGTTCGGGGAGATCTTCTACTCGGAGAGCCCCGATCTGGTCCACTGGGGCCGTCACCGGCACGTCATGGGGACCGTGCCGTGGACGTGGCAGTCGACCAAGATCGGCGCCGGCCCGACGCCGATCGAGACCGACCAAGGGTGGCTGCTGATCTACCACGGCGTGCTCACCTCCTGCAACGGGTTCGTCTACTCGATGGGCGCGGCACTGCTCGACCGAGACGAGCCGTGGAAGGTGGTGGCGCGGGGCGCTCCCTACCTGCTGTCGCCGCAGGTGACGTACGAGCAGGTCGGCGACGTTCCCAACGTGGTGTTCCCGTGCGCCGCGCTCCACGATGCGACCGCCGATCGCCTCACCGTCTACTACGGCGGTGCCGACACGGTGGTCGCCATGGCCCATGCCTCCTTGTCGGAGGTCGTGGCGTGGGTGAAGGAGCACCCTCTGGGAAAGGGCGGCGGCTGACCGGGGCAGGCCTCAGCCCTCGAGCAGATCCTGCGCCAGGTACGACCCTTCGGGGACGCCGGGGGGGATGGCGAAGACGGCCGATCCGGTGTGCTGGATGTACTCGTTGAGGGTGTCGTGTTGCGCCAGCCGGGTCTGGAGCGGGATGAAGTGCCGGACGGGGTCGCGGGTGTAGGCGAGGAAGAAGAGGCCGGCCTCCAGGTTGCCGAGGCCGTTGGAGCCGTCGGTGAAGTTGTAGCCGCGGCGCAGGATGCGGCTCCCGTCGTTGCTGGTGGGATGGGCGAGATGCACGTGGGCGTCGGCGGGGATGAGCGGGGCGCGTCCGGTTCCGGTCGTGGCGAAGTCGGGGTCGGTGAACTCGTCGCCGCCGGAGAGAGGCGCCCCGTCCCGTTTGTCCCGCCCGATGATCGCCTCCTGCTCCTGGAGCGAGGTGCGGTCCCACGTTTCGATGTGCATTCTGATGCGCCGTGCCACCAGGAAGCTGCCGCCGGCGAGCCAGTCGGCCGCCGGGTCGTCTCCACCGGCGACCCAGACGAAGTCGTCGAGTTGATCGCCGTGCTCGGCCTTGAGGTTGGCGGTCCCGTCTTTGAACCCCATCAGGTTGCGGGGGGTGGCCTGCTCGTCGGAGGTGGACGAGGTGCGCCCGAACCCGAGTTGCGACCAGCGCACCGCGGCGGTGCCGAACGCGATCCGGGCCAGGTTGCGCACCGCGTGCACCGCCACCACCGGGTCGTCGGCGCAGGCCTGGACGCACAGGTCGCCTCCGGAGCGGGCCGGGTCGAGGTTGTCGCCCGGGAAGTGGGGGAGGGCCTGGAGCGCCGCCGGGCGCCGCGACGCCAGGCCGAAGCGGTCGTTCCCGGCGCCGTCGGCGAACACGCCCGGGCCGAGGCCGAAGGTGACGGTGAGCCCGGAGGCGGGGAGCCCGCGGGCCTCGCCGGTGTCCTCCGGAGGGGCCAGGTAGGGCCCGTCGACCGCGCCGTAGCGCCCCACATCCTCCCCGCGGGCCAGGGCGGCGGCCGCCGCGGTCCACGCCTGGAACAGGGCGACGAGGTCGCGGCGGTCGTCGGTGGTGAGGTCGAAGGCGGCGAAGTGGAGGTGGTCCTGGGCGGGGGTGACGATGCCGGCCTGGTGCGCGCCGTGGAAGGGGACCACGACCGGGCCGTCGCCGCCGCCTGCGATCCGGCCGTACCCGGCCACGCCGAGCGCCACCGCTCCGGCGGTGCCGGCGCCCGCCAGCGTCAGGAATCGGCGCCGGTCGATGGTCACAGCACGACGGCCGCGGTGAGCCGGGCCAGCGGCTCGCTCAGGGCGTTGACGGCATGCGACAGGGTCCGGATCTGGACGTCGTCGAGGTCGGTGTAGAGGACCCACCCGTCGTCGGTGCGGTGGCCGTCGAGCAGGTCCTGCACCTCGGCGAACTCGCGGGCGATGAGGTCGGCCAGGTCGGCGTCCCGCACCCGCAGCGCCGGCTCGAGCGCCTCGAAGGCGATGCGGGCGCCGTCGACGTTGGCCTGGAAGTCCCACAGGTCGGTGTGGGACCAGGCTTCTTCCTCGCCGGTGACCTTCCCGGTGGCGACCTCGTCGAGCAGCTCCTTGGCGCCGTTCCCGAGTTGGGTGGCGTCGAACGTCACCTCGTCGATCCGGGTCGAGAGTTCGGCGGTGTCGGCGACGAGCCGGTCCGCCATGGAGTGGCGCTCGGCGGCGGTGAGGGCGGTGGAACCGTCGGCGGGGGGCCAGAGGTCCTTCTCGATGCGGTGCCACCCCGTCCACTCCTGCCCTTCCTCCAGGTCGGCCTCGCGCAGATCGAGGCGCGGGTCGAGGTCGCCGAACGACTCGGCCACCGGCTCGATCCGCTCCCAGTGCATCCGGGCGTCGGCGTACAGGTCGCGGGCCGCGTCGTCGTCGCCCGAGCGGTAGAGATCGGCGAAT
>JASFUV010000056.1:0-6882 GCA_050050155.1 Acidimicrobiia bacterium
CGTCCCAACCGCCTCATCCGACCCTGCACCGGGCCGAGGTGATGCTCGACCGCCTCGAGCATCGTGGGGGTGTCCCGGGCCACGTAGGCCTCGGCGATGGCGCGATGCTCGGCGGCGGACCGGGCGATGGCGGCGGCGTGGTCGGAGTCGGTGATGCCCATGATCGTTGCCGCCGACAGATCGGCGTTCGCAAGGGATTCCAGCACCCGCCCGTAGACCTCGATGAGGACGGGATTCCCGCAGGCGCCGGCGAGGACGGCGTGGAACTCGCGGTCGCGGACGGCGTACTCGTCGAGGTCGGTCGGCACCGGCTGGTGTACCAGCTCGTAGGCGTCGTGCCGCTCGCGCGCCGTTGCCCGCGCCGCCGCCAGCTCGATCAGGGTCAACTCGATGACCTGGCGGGCCTCGAGGAGCGCCCTGATGGCCTGTTTCCCCGCATCGGCCGCCGGCAGTTCCGCCCCCTCGATCTGCTCGACCACAAAGGACCGATTGCCGCGCCGTTCGATGAGGCCGACCGCCACCAGGCCCTGGATCGCTTCGCGGATCGAAGTGCGGGCCACGCTGAACTGCTGGGCGAGGACCCGCTCCGCGGCGAGTTGGGTACCCGGTGCGATCTCACCGGAGATGATCCTTGTGTAGATCTCGTCGCGTACGCGCTCGGACACGGTGGTGCGCTCGAAGGGCTGGAAGGGGCGGCTCACTCCGGGTCCGTCTCCTGCTCATCGTGACGCCACTTGTCGTGGATGGCGTCGTAGGTGCCCTGATCGTAGGAGAACTGGATGGTGTTGCCGTCGGGATCTTCCACGAAACAGATGTAGCCGATGGGAGGGGGCATCTCCGTCGGGGAGAAGGTCAAAGCCCCTTCGGATTCGGCCCGGGCCGCGATCTCGTCGACCGCGGCGCGGCTGGTGAGCTCGATGCCGATGTGGGCGTAGGGCCCGAGCACGGTGTGGGGCGCATAGCCGAAGGGGTCGGTCTCGGGATCGAATTGGGAGAGCCCGAGCACCATGGGGTATTCCCCGGCCCCGGGATCCGCCAACCAGGCGTCGGTGCCGAAGGCGTCGCTGCCGCGCTTGAGGAGGCGCAGCGGGGTGTAGCGCTCGTACCAGGCGATGGATTCCTCGACGTTGTCGACCCGGAGCGCCAGCCGCGTCCAGCGTGGCTGCGCCGGAAGGATGGTGTGATGAGGCTGATCGCGATCCATCGCCGTCTCCCCTCTATGAGATGGATGTTACTCGCTGGTCCGGTTGTCAGACCGTCACCCTCCGCGCCGCGCCCAGGAGGGGGTGTGGCGGGTGCGAGCGTTGCCCGGGCCGGCCAGGAAGGGAGGACGGACTGGCCGGCCCGGGTCGCTGCGATGAGGTTCAGGCGCCGTGCACCGCGCCGCTGAGGCGAGTGACGAACCCTGTGACGTCCGATGCGCCCCAGGCGTTGCGGCCGAAGGCAACACCGGATGCGCCCGCCTTGACCACCGACGCGGCGTATTCGATCGCCTCGTCCTCGGTGTCCTTCTTGGGACCGCCGAGCACGAACAGCGGTGCTTCGCACACGGAGATGACCTGATCGAGCTCCGCCACGTTTTCGGGGGCGGGGGTCTTGATCATGTCGGCGCCGATCTCGACGCAGATACGGGCACAGCGGGCGATGTTCTCGGCCGTGTGCGGGATCTGCTTGGTGAAGTTCCCCGGCACCGATTCGGCGATGATGGGGAGGCCCACCATCTCGCATTCACCGACCAGCTTGGCGAGCCGCCGCAGCGACAGCTCCTCGTCCTCGGCACCCGGGAAGGCCATGAGCACGACGGCGTCGGCGCCGATCTTCAGGGCCTGCTCCACCTGGTACATCAGGGTGAAGACGTCGCCCTGGGCGTAGGAGCCGAGCTGGGTGAGGGCGCCGTCGATACGGAGCACCAGTCCGGTGTTGGCGAAGGCCTCGGGGTACTTGCGGGCGATCTGCCAGCTGGCGAGGACGCCGTCGGCGCCGCCGGCCACCACCTTCTCGACCGCGTCGAGATCGGGGCCGGCGCCGGTCGATCCCTGCATGTCGATGGCGACCAGGACCGCTCTCCCGTCCGGCTTGATGATCCGTGAGGCGCGGCGCACCTTGCCGGCACCGATGGCTGAGGGCATGTCGATCATGTCGTTGTCTCCTATCTCGTCAACTGTCGGCATTCGCCTGTCCGGGCGGATCGAGCAACCGTTGCTCGGCTTGATCGCCGAGGGCGATGAAGCGATCCAGCCCGGACCTGTACACATCGAGTGGCTGCGGGGTGATCGTGATCATCGCCGGCCGGGGCCAGTCCCCCGACGTGCCTTCGCCGGGACGGGGCCACCACTCGAGGGCGGCTCCGGCGCCGAGCGCCGCGCCGTACGATGCCATCTCCGAGTGCTCGGGGACCTCGATCGGGATGTCGAGCACCGCCGCCTTGATCTCGTTCCAGAGCCGGGAGCGGGACGGCCCCCCCGAGCACACCAGGCGGTCGATGGTGATGCCCTGCCGTGCCAGGTCTCGGCAGATGTGACCCAGTCCGTATGCCGTGCCCTCGAGGATCGCCCGGGTGATGACCCCGACCGTGGTCGTCGAGTGCAGGCCTAGGAACTCGGCCCGCAGATCCGAGTTCCAGCGGGGCGCCCGCTCGCCTTCGAGGAAGGGGAGGACCATGACGCCCTCCGCTCCGGGGGCCACCTTGGCCGCCAGCTCGAGGAGCTCGGTGACCTCCCGTCCGGTGATGTCGGCCCACCAATCGAGCAGGGTCCCGTGGGCGGCGACCGGGCCGCCGAGGATGTACACGCCGCGCACCGGGCTCGGCATGCCGTACCTGCTTGCGTGGGTGACCTCGGCGCCGTCGACGGCGGCGCCGACGCCCCCGGTGCGTCCTCCGGGATCGAAGGCGACCCCGGGCACGTCGATACCCGATCCCCATGCGGTGAGGTAGGCGTCGTTGGAGCCGGGAACCAGCGGGATCCCGGCCGGGATGCCGTGGCTGCCGTCGGTGACGCCGGCGACGGAGCCGACCGGGATCACCTCGCCGAACTCGTCGAGGACCGGTGCTCCCGGCCAGTTGCTCTGGATGGTGTCGCTGGCGCCGAGTTGGGCGATCACCCAATCCCACATCTGGCGGGGTTGGATCTCGGGGCCGAATTCGGCGCGCAGCGCCGCGAGCTGGGCGGCATGCTGGTCGGGCGGGGCCTCACCCTGGCCCGCGGGGTGGCGGAAGGTGATGGCGCGCTCGCCGGTGGAGGCCACCGTCGTCGGGCCGTGGCCTCCGACGCAGATGGCGCGAGGGGTGCCAACGTCGAGGGCGGCGATCGCCTGGCACGTTCCCTCGAGCCAGGTCGTTGGGTCGACGTTGCCGAGCGGCAGATCGGAGTGGCCGTAGCCGGCGACCGCGGCATCGAGGACCGTGCCCTCGCGGTCGATGGCGACGGCGCGGGCCGCGCTGGAACCCACGTCGATCCCGACGACGAATTCGGGTGCGTCAGTCATCTGCGGCCGGAGGCTTCACCATCACCCGGTAGGTGGGCTCGGTCGTGACGAGCCGCAGGGCGTCGGCCACGTCTGCCATGTCGTAGCGGGCCGTGACCAGGGCCTCGAGCTGATCGTCGATGAGCCCCGAGCGGATGTAGGCCGAGCCAAGCTGCCAGTCCGCAGGTTCCTGGCTGAAGGCGCCGTTGATGGTCACCTCTTCGCGGTGGCACCGGTCGGCGCCGATGGTCGCGGGGAGTTCCTTGTCGAAGGCGCTGTAGAGGGTGACGCTGCCGCCCAGATCGGCCATCTCAATCGCCAGGTCGACCCCGGCCATGGCGGTGACGAAGATCGCGTCCTGCTTCCCGCCGACCTCGAGCGCCTCGTCGGGTGTCGCCACCCAGTCCGCTCCGGCGTCGGTGGCGGCCTGGAGACGGTCGGGGGCGATGTCGATGACGCCGATGGTGGCGGCGCCCAGCAGGCGGGCGAAGATGAGGTGGAGCCGTCCCATGAAGCCGCCCCCGATGATGGCCACCCGGTCACCGGGCTGGAGACCGCCCTGGCGGAGCGAGTGGATGGTGCAGGCGATCGGCTCGCCCATGGCGGCATGGGTCACCGGGGCGTTGCCCACCGGGTAGGCGGACCGGGCGTCGATGGCGACCTGGGAGGCGAACCCACCGAAGAACACGGTCCCGTCCTCGAGGAGGCGGCCCTGGCGTTGCCGGCACAGTGAGGAGACGCCGCGGCGGCACTGGGTGCAGGTCCCGCAGCGGGTGAGCAGATCCATGGTGACCCGATCGCCCACCTGGGGGGAGCCGGGGAGCCCGTCGACGTTGGCGCCGACGGCGCTGATGACGCCGGCCGCCTCGTGCCCGGGCGCGACCGGATACCACTTCTTGTCGCCGGCGAAGAGCCGCCGCTCGAAGGTGCAGATGCCGCACGCTCCGACGTCGACCAGGACCTGATCCGGTCCCGGGATCGGAGACGGCTCCTCACGAACCTCGACCTCGCCCGGTCCGGTAAACACAACAACCTTCACGGTTTCCTCCACTCGCCACTCTGTAGGTCTGCAGCGGGGGTGGGGGAGCGGATGGGACGGCTGCGGCGCGGTGCCGGTGGCGGCCCCGGTGGCTCAACCCCCGATGCGGACCTGGATGGTCATACGGTCAGACCATACCACACCGCGGCTCTCCTGTGTCCGCCAATTCCCGGCGGTCCTGCCGGGATCGGCGGCGGATCGGTTCACCAGGCCGGGGCTTCTCCGATCTTGACGCTGACCGCCTTCTGGGTGAGGTACTCGTAGATGGCGTCGGGGCCTTCGCTCATGCCGTGGCCGCTCGCCTTGTACGGCGTCCGGCTCAGCTCGAAGATCGAGCTGAAGTAGTGGTTGATGAAGACCTCGGCCGCCTCCAGTCGTTGCGCCATGACGTGGGCCCGGGCGACGTCCGCGGTCCACACCGCCGCCGCCAGTCCGTACGCCGAGTCGTTGGCCAGGGCCACCGCCTCGTCCTCGTCGGCGAAGGTGGTCACCGCGAGCACCGGGCCGAAAATCTCCTCTTGGGCGATGACGGCGTCGTTGGGGACCCGGTCGAAGATGGTGGGCTCGACGAAGAACCCGCCCTGGAGCGCCGGGTCGTCCGGCTCTCCACCGCCGGTGACCAGCCGGGACTGGCGGGATCCCTCCGCGATGTAGCCGAGGACGGTCTCCTTGTGGCGGGCCGAGATGAGGGGCCCCATCAGCGCCTGCTCGTTGTCGGGGCCGCCGACGACGATCTGCTCGGCCTGCGCGACGAGGCGGGCGACGAACTCGTCGTGGATCGACTCTTGGACCAGGAGCCGCGAACCGCTTGCGCAGATCTGCCCGGCGTTGGCGAAGATCCCGAAGATGGCGTTGGGGAGCGCCGCGTCGAGGTCCGCGTCCTCGAAGATGATGTTGGGGGACTTGCCTCCGAGTTCGAACACGGTGCGGACGTCGCGGTCGGCAGAGGCGCGGGCGATCAGCTTGGCGGTGGCCGTCGATCCGGTGAAGTAGATGGCGTTCACCCCGGGGTGGGCGGAGAGTGCCTCGCCCAGGGTGCCTCCCCGGCCGGTGACCACGTTGAAGACGCCGGGCGGGAGGCCGCACTCGGCGGCGAGGGCGGCGAACTCGAGCAGGGTGAGCGGTGCCTCGCTCGACGGTTTGGCCACCACCGCGTTCCCGGCGGCGAGGGCGGGGGCGATGGTGCGGGTGCCGATCCACAGCGGGCCGTTCCAGGGGATGATGTGGGCGGTCACGCCGATCGGCTCCCGCAGGGTGTACCCGAAGAACTGCCCGGGGGAGACGAAGGTGTCGCCCCGCAGTTTGTCGGCCATGCCGGCGTAGTACTCGAAGCGCCGGGCCGCGACGTCGTTCATCGTCCAAAGGCCGGTGGCGATCGAGGCTCCCGAGTTCTCGGCGTGCAACGCGGCGAAGTCGCCGGCCCGCTCCTTCAGCGTCGTTGCGATCCGGTTGAGGACGGCGGCCCGCTCCCGGGGATCGGTGTCGCGCCACGTCGCGAGGCCGGCACGGGCCGAGTCGATGGCGGCATCGAGATCCTCCGCGGTCGCCTCGGGTACGGTGGCGAAAGGTTGGCCGGTCGACGGGTTCACGACGCTGAGGGTGTCCCCGCTCCCGGAGCGCCACTCGCCGTGAACGAACATCTTGTAGTCGGTCTGCACTGGTGGTCCCTTCGCTGCTGTGCCGCCGTCGCGATGGGTCGGCGGTCGGTCTTATTGTCAGACCATAGCAGTGGCGGTAGGCTGTGAAAGCCCGAACATGGGGCGATCACACGCCCCTGGGAGCCCCGCAACGGGGGAGTGGACCGTCACCGAAGGTGACCGATCCGCCGCCGCCAAGCCGGCGGCGGCGTGAGGAGAGATCGTGGAAACACGGGTGTGGGCGGCGATCGTCGTGGCTTCCTTCGGCTACGGCACCACCGGAGTTGCAACGCGGGCGGCCCTCAACGCCGGTGTGCCGCCGATCGCCTTGGCCGCGATCCGTGCCGTCCTCGCCGCGGTCTTCCTCGCCGCCCTCTTCGCCTGGCGCCGGGGACGCATCGAGTTCAGCAGGGGCAACGTCGTGACCGGGATGATGGCCGGCCTGTTCCAGCTCACCCTCCCCTTCATCCTCTTCACGCTCGCCTACCAGTACGCCTCCGCCGGGTTCGTCGGGCTGTTCGTCGCCCTCCTCCCGCTGGGGATCGCGCTCATGGCCCACGTGATGCTTCCCGACGAGCCGCTCACCAGGGCCAAGACCGCCGGCCTGGTCCTGGCGTTCCTCGGGGTGGCGCTCCTCCTCGCCAGCGGCGACAGCGGCCTCGGCAGCGCCGGCGATCCGTTGCCGGCCGCGCTGCTCACCATGGGCGCCGTCGCCAGCCTCGCCTTCGCCGCAGTCTTCAT
>JASFUV010000057.1:0-6772 GCA_050050155.1 Acidimicrobiia bacterium
CGCCGCGCCCCGCGGCGGCCGGTTCGCCTACGACGTCGACGGCCACCTCGTCGGCAACTGGTTCCAGGAAGGCACCAACGGGTACGAAGGCGCCGATCCCGACCGCTACTGGGGCGGCCACCTCTCGTTCGCCTACAACCACATCGACCCGACCATGGTGATGGTGTCGATCGGGACGTTCCAGGATCGCTCCGGACAGTTCGCCGTCGCCGGCAACGGCCCCGACCCGGCCGACGTCACCACCGGCAGCGGGCCCGTCGTCTACAAGCTCGTCGACTGGGACTACTGGGTCGACGGGGATCGCTGGGACCGCATCAGCTTCGCCGCCGGCATCACCGCGACCCCCGGCAGCGGCGCCGCCGGGATCATCGCGGTCGAACTCACCGGCGCCCGTGAGCTGCGAGTCGAGATCGTTCCCGGCTCCACCCCCGCCGAGTTCACCGGATTCGGGCCCGACGCCGTGGTCTACACCCGCTGATCCCGGTCGGCTGCGCCACACAACCGCTAAAGCACCCTCGGGAACCCCTCCGATGTCATCAGAACGATCGCGCTGGAGAGGAAGACGTGGAAGGTCTCGATCTGACGCTGCTGGCCGATGAGCTGCGCCAGGAGTTCACCAAAGAGCGCTTCACCCACCGCACCGGGCGGGTGGTCGTGGGACGCATCCCGCTCGACCTCGGGCTGCTCGCCGGCGACGTCTTCGAGATCTACGACGAGGACGAGGCCTACGAGGAGATCAACGCCGCGGCCGGGTCGACGCCGCTCGCCACCTTCCACTGGGAAGAGGACGGCGCCCAGCCCTGGGCCAACGCCCTCGACATCATCCCCCTCGGCGACCGCACCTACGTGGCGATGGCGCCCGACGTAACCGTCAGCCAGGACTGGGAGGCGATCGCCGCGGTCGAACCGCCCGGCGCCGAGATCCTCGAAGCGTTCTTCCTCGACCTCATCGCCGACAACGGCGTCGCCTACGGCATCGACCTCTTCTCCAGCCTCCCGACCCGGGTCGTCACCGAACACCTGACACGTCAGGTCGTCACAGCGGCCTTCGCCGCGTATCTCGACTGGGACGAGCGCCGCAATCCGGGGGCCTGGCGGACCGCCGCCGAGTACCTCCCGGAATCGGTGTGCCACGACCTCGAGCTGCGCGCCGCCGCGGTGGAGCTGGTGTCCGCGGACACCGAGGCCAACCGGCGCCGCTACATCGACGCCTACGGGGCCGTGGTCTTCGAAGGACCGTCGGCCGGAGCCGCAGCCACCGCGGGCTGAGACTCCGGCACGAGGACCCTGATCGTCAGCTCTTGTCGTTGAGCGCAGCCTGCGCCGCAGCCAGGCGCGCCACCGGCACCCGGAACGGGGAGCAGCTCACGTAGTCGAGGCCGTAGCCGTGGCACAGCGCGATCGACTTCGGGTCGCCGCCGTGTTCCCCGCAGATCCCGACCTCGAGATCGGGGCGGGTCTCACGACCCTCCTTGACCGCCAGCTTGATGAGCCGGCCCACTCCGTCGGGGTCGATCGAAGCGAACGGGTTCTCCGGCAGGATCCCCTGCTCGATGTACTCCATGAGGAATCCGGACTCGGCGTCGTCCCGGCTGATGGCGTACGTCGTCTGGGTGAGGTCGTTGGTGCCGAACGAGAAGAACTCGGCCTCCTCGGCGAGCTGGGCGGCGGTGAGGGCGGCCCGCGGCGTCTCCACCATGGTGCCCATCATGTACTCCACCTCGACACCCTGCTCACCCATGACGGCCTCGGCCTCCTCGGTGAGGACGCCCTTGAGCAGGTGCAGCTCGTTGACGTTGCTGGAGAGCGGGATCATCACCTCGGGGATGACCTTCGTGCCTTCCTTCTGCGCGGTGCATGCCGCCTCGAAGATGGCCCGCACCTGCATCCTGGGCAGGTCCGGGATGATGATGCCGAGACGCACGCCGCGCAGCCCGAGCATCGGGTTGGCTTCCCGCAGCACCTCGACCCGCTCCCGTACCTTCTCCTTCTCCGCGATCTCGGCCTCGTGGGCGGCGGCGTCGCCTTCGCCCTTGGCGATCGCGACCCGCAGATCGCCGATCTCGACCGTGAGATCCTCGAAGCTGGGCAGGAACTCGTGGAGCGGTGGATCGATGAGCCGGATGATGACCGGCAGCCCGTCCATCGCCTTGAACAGCCCGTAGAAGTCCTGCCGCTGGTACGGCAGCAACTCGGCGAGTGCCTGGCGGCGGGTGTCGGCGTCCTCGGTCATGATCATGCGCTGCACGATCGGGAGCCGCTCGGCCTCGAAGAACATGTGCTCGGTGCGGCACAGCCCGATGCCCTCGGCGCCGTAGGTGCGGGCCCGCTCGGCGTCGACCGGGTAGTCGGCGTTGGCGCGGATCCCGAGACGGCGGATCTCGTCTGCCCAGTCGAGCAGGCTCGACAGCCACCGGTCCGAGATGTCGGGCACGATCGTGTCGATCTTGCCGTGGTAGACCTCGCCGATGGTGCCGTCGATCGAGAGCCACTCGCCTTCGGCGATGGTCTTGCCGCCGATCTCCATCGTGCGGGCGCTCAAGTCGATGTCGAGCGCCGCGATCCCGACCACGGCGGGCTTGCCGAACTGCCGGGCCACGAGGGCGGCGTGGCTGGTGCGCCCGCCGCGGCTGGTGACGATGCCCTCGGCGGCCAGCATGCCGTGCACGTCGTCGGGCTTGGTCTCGGGCCGCACCAGGATGACCTTCTCCCCGGCGTCGGCCATGGCGACGGCCTTGTCGGCGTCGAAGGCGATGACGCCCACCGCGGCGCCGGGCGACACGTTCAGCCCCGTTGCGATGAGGTTGCCCTCGTCGGCGGCGGCGGCGCGTGAGCCCGCTTCGAGCTGCGGATGGAGGAAGAAGTCGATCTGTCCTGGCGACACCCGCTGCACCGCCTCTTCCTTGGAGATGAGGCCTTCCTCGACCAGCTCGACCGCGATCCGCACCGCGGCCTGGGCGGTGCGCTTCCCGTCACGGGTCTGGAGCAGCCACAGCTTGCCCCGCTCCACCGTGAACTCGAGGTCCTGCATCTCCCGGTAGTGGTTCTCGAGACGGTGGCAGATGTCCGAGAACTGCTGGTAGACGTCGGGCATGTCGGTGGCGAGCTGGGCGATCGGCTTGGTGGCGCGGATGCCGGCGACGACGTCCTCGCCCTGGGCGTTGACGAGCCAGTCACCCTCGATGCTGTTCTCGCCGGTGGAGCCGTCACGGGACATGGCGACCCCGGTGGCGGAATCGTCGCCCATGTTGCCGAACACCATCGTCTGCACGTTGACGGCGGTGCCGAGATCGTGCGGGATCCCGGCGGCGTTGCGGTAGTCGACCGCCCGCTTGCCGCTCCATGACTTGAACACGGCCTCGGTGGCGAGCCGGAGCTGATCGATCGGGGTCTCCGGGAAGTCCTTGGCGATCTCCTTGAAGCGGACCACGATCTGCTTGAGGGCATCGACCGAGAGGTGGGCGTCGTCGGTGACGCCGGCGGCCGCCCGGGCCTCGGTGAGCACCTCCTCGAAACCCTCGTCGGCGGCCCCCAGCACCACCGAGCCGAACATCTGGATGAGGCGGCGGTAGGAGTCGTAGGCGAAACGGGGGTCGTTGGTGAGGGCGGCGAGCCCTTCGACGACCTCGTCGTTGAGGCCGATGTTGAGCACGGTGTCCATCATCCCCGGCATCGAGAACTTGGCGCCCGAGCGGCACGACACCAGCAGCGGATTGGCGGCGTCGCCGAACGTCTTGCCGGTCTTCTCCTCGACCTTGGCCAGCGCCGCGGTCACCTGGTCCCACATTCCTTCCGGGAACGATCCGTCGCCCGACACGTAGGCGTTGCACGCTTCGGTCGTCACGGTGAATCCCGGTGGGACCGGGACCCCGAGTCGGGTCATCTCACCCAGGTTGGCGCCCTTGCCTCCGAGCAGACCGCGCACCGCGTCCCAGGAACCGTTGACGGCCCCTTCGGCTTCGCCGACCTCGTCGAACGCGTATACCCATTTCTTGTCCGGCATCTCATCCCTCGCTGACATCGAGACTGACGTGCGTCACGCACACGGTACAACGCTACAACGCCGACCCGACCGCGGCCCAAACGAGTCGGGGCGCCGACCATTGACACCAAGGCGCCCGGGAGACTCCCGAGCGCCGCCCCCCGGACGCTCCGAACGCGCGAAGGTCTTGCGGCGCCTCAAACGGGCCGATGGCCCCTATTGACGAGAACCGTCGTGCGTACGGTGGAGAGTGGCTGCGTCGCACGCCGAGCGAAGGCGTGGCGAGAGTGGCACACGAGCGGCAGCGTCAGTCAGGAGGACACCGCCGAGCTCTCGAGACGCGGTACGCCATGACAGGAGGATCTCCCATTGTGAACGGACCAGTCGTGATGGACCGCGCCGGTTTCGACCGGCTGGTGTCGGTGTTGGCAGAACGCGGCTACGAGGTCATCGGACCGACGCTGCAGGCCTCGACCATCGTCTACGACACCATCGACTCCAGCGGGGATCTCCCCGTCGGTTGGACAGATCACCACGAGGCCGGCAACTACCGGCTCGAGCAGCGCGACGACGGGAAGCTCTTCGGGTACGTCGTCGGCCCCCACTCGTGGAAGCAGTACCTCAACCCGCCCGAGACCGTGATCTGGTCCGGCGAGCTGACCGAAGACGGGATCGCGACCCGGCCGGCGCCGCCGACGCCGCGCTACGCCTTCATCGGGGCCCGGCCCTGCGAGCTCGCCGCCCTCGGCATCCTCGACACGGTCTACGCCCCCGAGGGGTCCGAGCCCAGCAACCAGACCTACGCCGACCGGCGCCGCGAGGCGTTCATCGTCGCCGTCAACTGCACCGAACCCGGCGGGACCTGCTTCTGCACGTCGATGGGAACGGGGCCCTCTGCCACGTCCGGATACGACCTGGTGATCACCGAGGTCACCACGGACGGTGAGGCGAAGCTGCTGGTTGAGGCCGGGTCGGATGAAGGCAGCGAGATCCTGGCGGCAGCCGGCGACCTGGCCGCGGCATCCGACGACGACACCGCCCGCGCCTCCGAACTGATGGCGGCGGCGACGACGTCGATGGGACGCACCCTCGACACCGGCGGGATCAAGGAGCTCCTCTACGCCAACGCCACCCACCCCCGGTGGAGGAGCGTGGCCGAGCGGTGCCTCGCCTGCACCAACTGCACGCTGGTGTGCCCCACCTGCTTCTGCAACACGATCGAGGACTCCCTGGAGCTCGCCGCTCCGGTGGCGACCCGGACCCGCAAGTGGGACTCGTGCTTCACGCTCGACTTCAGCTACCTGCACGGCTTCGCGGTGCGGGACTCGACCACGGCCCGCTACCGGCAGTGGATGACGCACAAGCTGGCATCCTGGATCGACCAGTTCGGCACGAGCGGGTGCGTCGGGTGCGGCCGCTGCATCACCTGGTGCCCGGTCGGCATCGACATCACCGAAGAGGCGGCCGCCATCCGGCGGGGTGACCTCCGGACCACACCCGTTGCGGCACCAGGAGGGGCACGATGACAGAACTCAGGGACGTCCTCGCCGGGATGTCGTTCTTCGAGGGCATCTCGGAGGAGCATCTCGACGCCATCGCCGCCTGCGCCTCGGAGGTCAGCTTCGACGCCGGCACGATGCTGTTCGAAGAGGACGGCGTCGCCGACGCCTGGTACCTCATCACCGACGGCGCCGTCGCCCTCGAACTCGAGGTGCCGGGACGGGGACACCACGTCATCCAGACGGTCCACGACGGGGAAGCGACCGGGTGGTCGTGGCTCTTCCCGCCCTACCGGTGGATGTTCGGGGCGCAAGCTCTCGATCCAACCCGGGCGATTCGGTTCGACGCCGAGGCGCTCCGGGCGAAGCAGGAAGCGGACTGCACGCTCGGTTTCGAGCTGTACTCCCGGTTCGCGAACGTCTTGGCGGGACGCCTCCAGGCGACACGCCTCCAACTCATGGATGTATATGGCAACCGTGCTTGATCCCATCGAAACCCACGCGATGACCCCGGTGCCCATGCGGGTGGCGCGGGTGCGCCGCGAGCTCTCCGACACCTTCACCCTGGAGTTGGAGCCGCCCGACGGCTCGTTCCCGTTCCTGCCGGGGCAGTTCACCATGCTCTACGTGTTCGGCGTCGGCGAGGTGCCGATCTCGATCAGCGGCGACCCGTCCGAGCCCGGCGTGCTCGTTCAGACGATCCGCAAGGTCGGGTCCGTCACCAGGGCGCTCGACGGGATCCGGGCCGGCGACTACGTCGGCGTGCGGGGACCGTTCGGCACCCCGTGGCCGGTCGAGAAGGCCGAGGGTGGCGATCTCATGATCGTCGGCGGAGGGATCGGGCTCGCCCCGCTCCGCCCCGCCATCTACCACGCCCTCACCAACCGCAACAAATACCACAACGTGGTGTTGCTGTACGGGACCCGCAGCCCCCGCGACCTGCTGTTCGGCGCCCAACTCCAGCACTGGTCGGCCCGTCTCGACATCGAGACGCTGATCACGGTCGACACCGCAGATCGGAGCTGGCAGGGCTCGGTCGGGGTGGTCACCCGCCTCATCCGGCGTGCCGCCTTCGACCCGGAGAACACCATGGCGTTCGTGTGCGGACCCGAGATCATGATGAAGGTGACGGCAGAGACGCTGACCCGGACCTCCGGGGTGGCGGCCGACCAGATCTACCTGACGATGGAACGCAACATGAAGTGTGGGATCGGAGCCTGCGGCCACTGCCAGTTCGGCCCCCACTTCGTCTGTTACGAAGGGCCGGTGTTCCGGTACGCGGACATCGAGA
>JASFUV010000058.1:0-6709 GCA_050050155.1 Acidimicrobiia bacterium
ACGAGTACCCGAGCCGTTCGGCCTCCCCGGCGAGGTCGGCACCTCCTTGGGCGCCGAAGTAGCCGATGTTGAGTCCGAGCTTCAGGCGTCCTCCGGGAGTCGACGTTGGCAACCTACCAGTGGCGCGGGCGGCGGCGGGGGTGTGCACCGTTTCTGTCACCCCCGGTCGGTACGGTGCTGGCAGGGATCGGGACGCGACGACGAGACGAGGAGGTGGCCCGTGATCATCGACTGCCAGGACTGCGCGCAGGAGCACACCACCGCCTGCGACGACTGCATCGTGCCGGTGCTGCTCCATCAACTCGCCGGCCCGTTCGAATTGGACGACGAAGAGCGGCA
The DNA here is from genome assembly GCA_050050155.1 of Acidimicrobiia bacterium. Taxonomy (GTDB): domain Bacteria; phylum Actinomycetota; class Acidimicrobiia; order Spongiisociales; family UBA5794; genus CAYQEC01. The sequence continues at coordinate 340 of JASFUV010000058.1, forward strand.
GGCGCTCGATCACCTCTCGGAGGCGGGTCTGGTGGCGCCGCTGCGGCTCGTTCCTCGGGTCGATCGGAACCGCGCCACGGGGTGAGACCGAGGGACGAGGAACCGGTGGCGGCGGGCGGGGCGCCTCTGGCGCCGCGGCGTCAGGCGGTGAACCTGGAGGCCGGCGCCTCGAAGGCGGGGGCCGCCTCCCCGGCCCGTTCCCCGGCCGGGGGATCGTTCGGTCCGGGATCCCCGGCGCCCTTGGGCTCGCCGTCCCCGTTCATGTCGCCGGGGGGATCGGGCTCTCCGGCGGCAGGATCGACGGTGGACGGAGTGCCGTCGCGGTCCTGGACCTGATCCTGGCTCTGATCCAGGGTTCCCGTCGCACCGTCGCCGCCGCCACTCCCGTCACCCGGTCCCATGGTGCCCGGGGAACCGGAGCGGGACGGGCCGGCCGGATCGTTGGCAGGTCCGCCCGACCCGCCGCCGTCGCCGTCGTGGCCGGCGTGCGAGGTCGAGGTGACCCCGGGTCCGGTGCCCGGTGGGGCGTCTGCCGGGTCCTGGCCCGACCGGGGCGCGTCGGTGTCACCGGCGCCGTCCGGGCGGTTCCCCGCGTCTTCCCCGTGCCGTTCCATCCGGCCTACCGCATGCTGGAACCGCAGCTGCAACTCCTCGTTGTCGCCGAGGTCGTCGAGGGCGAGGCGGGCTCTGGTCATCTGCCGGGCGAGGGTCGCCTCGTCGGCGCCCCGATCGAGCAACGTCTCGAACTCGTCGATGCGGTGCTGGGCGACGATGTCGTGATCCACGACCGAACGCAGCCGCTCGGTGACCTGTTTCACCGGGTACAGGAGATCGCCGGGAACGGTCCCCTCGGCTGCGACCGCCGCGCCCACCGGCGCTCCGGCGAGGACGAGACCGGCCAGGGCCGCCGCGGCCCGTTGCCGAAGGCGCCGGCGGGGGGAGGAGGCGACTGCGAGGGGAACCGCAGCCGGGTCGGGAGCCTCGGCCAAGGCAGCGTGGATGGCGTCGAGATGGCGCCGCGCCACTGTCTCGTCGACGTCGACCTCATAGGCGCGGAGCCGTTCCAGGCGATGATTCGACCTGCGGCTCATGAGCCCGTCTCCTCGGGATCGCGGGGTTCCGTCATTGATGGAGACGCCGCGGACGCCGCGGATTCGACGGTCGGGAGCAGGGAACGCAGCCTGCGCTCGGCGCGGGCCGTCGCCGCGTAGACCGCGGCGCGGTTGCCACCGACGATGCCAGCGATCTCCTCGCCGCTGAGACCGACGACGTGTCTGAGAACGAGGAGGGTGCGCTGCCGGTCGGTGAGCCGGCGCATCGCCTCCTCCAACTCGGGGTCCAACCCGGCATCCTCGACCTCGAACGCGGCGTCGTCGGCGGCCGCCTGCTCCGGCAAGGTGGCGGCGAGCTGCTCGGGATGGCGGCTTCTCCGTCGCAGTTCGTCGAGGCAGGTGAACCGGACGCTGCGGAACAGCCAGGCACGCAGTGACCGCCCGTCACCGCGCAAGGTGGGGGCGGCCTGAACCAGCTCGAGGAAGGCCTGCTGCACCGCATCCTCGGCGGCGCGGCGATCGTGGAGCATGCCGAAGGCGAACGAGACGAGCGCGCCCGCGGTGAGGTGGTAGACGGTGGTGAAGGCATCCTCACGGCGTGCCTTCACCCCGGCTACCACCTCGTCGAGTTCCGGGTAGCCGCTCACGCGGCATCCCGGATGCCGGCGCTAGAGCAGATTGAAGAACTGCCGCATCCAGGCATGCCACCACTGCTGCATGTTGGCGAATCCGGTGCCATCGTAGAGGGTGGCGGCGGGAGCGGCGGCGCCGGGCGTGTCCGCCGCACCGGTGGTGAGGGACAGTTGCCACTGCGCCATCAGCCTGAACCGTTCGGCCAGTGCGGTGCGCACCGCGTCGTAGACCTGTTCCTGGCGTTGCTGGACCATGGCCCGCACCTGCGCGGCCGGGGCGTCGCCGGGCATGCCGGTTCCGTCCTGGGCCCGCGTCTGGACACGTTCCTGATCGGCGATGCAGTCGCCCGTCAGGCAATCCTCGTCGCGGATCTGGTCGCGATCCTGCGCTTGGATCCGGTCGCGGTCCTGGTCGGCGGTGCAGTCGCCGGTGGCGACGCCGTCGACGATGCAGTCCTGGTCGCGGTCTTGGGCTTGGATCCGGTCGCGGTCCTGGTCGGCGGTGCAGTCGCCGGTGGCGACGCCGTCGACGGCACAGTCCTGATCGCGTGCTTGGTCGCGATCCTGATCCATCACGCCGACGCCCGGGCCGTTCCCTCCGGCGTCTGCGATCGGGCCGCCTGCGGCGTATGCCGGAACGGCCATGGCCGCCACCAAGGCGGCCACCGTGGCGATGAGCGCTGCTCGTTTCATGAATCCTCCTGGGAAGCGTTCATCGATGGAGACGCCGCGGCGCGCCCAGATTCGACGGGCGCGTGCCCGGGCGGCGGCCGGCGGGGTCGGGGAGCCGTAACCTCACGCCATGACCACCCGGGACGACGTGGAGCAGATCGCCCGGCGCCACGGCTGCGCCGGCTTCGGGGTGTGCCGAGCCGACCCCTTCACCGACACGGCAGGCGCCATCGAGTGGCGCCGAGCCACCGGCCTCTCCGGGCACCTCGCCTTCACCTACCGCAATCCGGCCCGCGCCACGGACGTCGCCGCGTCGTTCCCATGGGCACAGCGGCTCGTGGTGCTCTCCTGGAGCTACCTCCCGGAGGCCGGCGAGCCGGGCCCGCCGCAGCCCGGGACGGGACGGGTGGCCCGGTTCGCCACCGCAGACCACTACCGGGGGTTGCGCTCGGCGCTGGGGGCGGTGCGCGACCGTCTCCTGGCAGGCGGCAATCGGGCGGAGATCCTTGCCGACGACAACCGGCTCGTCGATCGCGCCGCCGCGGTCCGCGCCGGGGTCGGATGGTGGGGCAAGAGCACGATGGTGCTCGATCCCCGCCACGGTCCCTGGCTGCTTCTCGGCAGCGTCGTCACCGACGCCGCGCTGGCGCCGACCACACCGATGATCCGGGGCTGTGGGAGGTGCGTCGCGTGCCTCCCGGCGTGTCCCACCGGCGCAATCGTCGCCCCCGGCGTGCTCGACGCCCGCCGCTGTCTCGCCCACTGGTCCCAGGTGCCGGGGATCATCCCGTGGGTGTTCCGTCCCCTCATGGGGGACCGCGTCTACGGCTGCGACGACTGCCTCGACGCCTGCCCGCCCGGCGGCAAGCTGCTGGTTCGCGCCTCCGCATCCCGGGGACGGGTCGACCTGGCGGCGTTGCTCGCCGCCGACGACGACACCCTGCTCACCACGTTCGCCCACTTCTACGTGCCGCAGCGGGACCCCCGCTACCTGCGGCGCAACCTCATCGTGGCGCTCGGCAACAGCGGGGGAACGGACGCCGCCGGCCTCCTCGCCGCCCACCTGACCCACCCCGATTGGCTGCTCCGCGCCCACGCCGCCTGGGCGCTCGGCGCCGCCGCAGGCAGGTCCGCCTCGTCTCGCCTCGCCGCCGCCCGCCGCCGGGAGCGGCACCCTGCGGTCCGCCTCGAACTCGAGATGGCGATGGACGGCGCTGCCTGAGCCCGTCCCCGTCTACGCTGAGCCGCCGAGCCGCCTCACCCCTGGAGGTCCCGTTGGTCGCCGTCTCCGCCGTCGCTCTCGTGATCGGGCTGCTCGGGCTCCTGGGCTGGGTGGCGGCGGGCACGGTCGGGGAATCGGTCGCCGGTTGGTCTCGCCTCGACCCGGAGGCCCGCTTCGGCGCCGCCGGCAGAGCCGTGATCGCCGGCCTCGTCGGGTTCGGCATGGGGGGCCTCTCCTCGTCGTTCGCCGGCTGGCCCGGATGGGCCACCGTCGGCGCCGCGCTCGCAGGAGCCGCGGTGGCGATCGGCGCGGCCCGCCTCCTCGCACCGGCGGCGAGGGGCCGGCGAGACTGATGCGCCTCGTCTCCGACGTCCACGGCGCCTCCGCCGCCCTGCGCCGGATCGCGGCCGAGCCTGGCCCGCTGCTCGTCCTCGGCGATCTCATCAACTTCATCGACTACCGGACCCTCGACGGCATCGTCGCCGACGTCTCCGGGCGTTCCTTCGTCGCCGAGATGGTGCGTCTCCGGGCCGCGGCGGACCACGCCGGGGCCTCACGCCTCTGGAGCCGGAGCCAGCAGGGACAGGAGGACGAGGTCCGCGCCCGGTACCTGGCCGCCATCGAGGAGGCCTATGCCGAGGTCTGCGCCGCCCTCGCCGGCGCCGAGGCGTACGTCACCTTCGGCAACGTGGACCGTCCCGATCTGCTGCAGCGGCACCTCCCGGACGGGGTGACCTTCGTCGAGTCCGGGGTGTTCGAGATCGAAGGCTGGCGGGTCGGCATCGTCGGTGGCGGCACGGTCAGCATCGGAACCCCCGGAGAGATCACCGAAGCGCAGATGGCCGAACGCCTCGCCGCTCTCGGTCCGGTGGACATGCTGTGCACCCACGCGCCCCCCGCCATCGGACCCCTCGCCCGCGACGTCGTCGGCGGCCGGGAGAAGGGGTCGTCCGCCATCGTCGCCTACCTGGAGCGGATGTCGCCCCGGTTCCACTACTTCGGGGACATTCACCAGCCGCAGGCGACCTCGTGGCGGTTCGGGGCGACCCGGTGCCGCAACGTCGGCTACTTCCGTGCCACGGGGCGGGCCCTCCACCATGGATGACGCCGCCGGCGTCGACCTCGAAGCGCTCGCCGCCGGCTACCTGCAGCGGCCGGCCTCGGAGGCGTCACGGCACCGGGCGCGCCGCGCCGCGGCCGAGGCGAGCCTCCAGCCGGGGGACTGGGCCGTCGACGTCGGGGGCGGCACCGGCGCCCAGGCCGCCTGCTGGGCCGAGGACGGCGTCCATGCGATCGTGGTCGATCCGAGCCGCGGCATGCTGCGCCGCGCCGCGGCCCGGCCCGGGGTGCACGCCGTCGGGGGCAGGGCCCAGGCCCTCCCGCTCGCGACCGGAACGGTGCGCCTGGTGACCTTTCACCTCTCCATCCACTACGGCGACTGGCGCCGGGCGATCGACGAGGCGATGCGGGTGCTGTGCGACGGCGGCGAATGCTGGGTGTGGACGCTGGGTGGGGCACACCATCGCGCCTCGTTCCTCGCCCGGTGGTTCCCCTCGGTCGCCGCCATCGATACCGCCCGCTTCCCCGATCCCGACGCGCTGGCGGACCGGTTCGCGGGCGCCGGCGGCACCGTCGACCGCGGTACGGAGACCGAGGTGCGGGAACGCAGCGCCGCGGCGTGGCTCGCCGCGGTCGACGCCGGGTTCGTCAGCACGCTGCAGCTCATCCCCGCCGAGGAGCTCCGGGCCGGCAGGGAGCGGTTCGTGGCGGCCCATCCCGACCCCGCCGAGGTGGTGCGCTACCGGCTCGACTTCGACTGGCTCCGCACGCGCAAGTAACCGCTACGCTTGCAGGAGCAACCACGCGACGAAGGATCGGACAATGGGCATGGAAGGGACCGTGCAGAGCATCGAGGTATCGGCACCTGCAGCGCAGGTGTTCGAGATCGCCCTCGACCTGGACTCCTATCCGCAATGGGCGACCGGCGTCAAACAGGTCGACATCCTCGAAGAGGACGAGGAGGGACGGCCGAGCAGGGTCGCCTTCGTCACCGACGCCATGATCAAAGAGATCTCCTATGTGTTGCGCTACCACTACGACCTCGACGACGGCTTCTCCTGGGACGCCGAGCCGGGGAGCGACATCAAGGCGATGGACGGCAGCTACCGCTTCAACGAGACGGAATCCGGCGCCACCGAGGTGCTGTACGCGCTCCGGGTCGAACCTGCCTTCACCGTCCCCGGCTTCCTGCGGCGCCAGGCGGAGAAGCAGATCGTCTCGAGCGCCCTGCGCGGATTGAAGAAGCGGGCCGAGAGTATGTGATGCGCGTCGTCCTCGTCACCGGCAAGGGAGGCGTGGGCAAGACGACGGTGGCGGCCGCCACCGCGGTGCGGGCCGCCGAAGCGGGCCGTCGCACGTTGGTGATGTCCACCGACCAGGCCCATTCCCTCGGTGATGCCTTCGCGTGCGATCTGGGCGACCGGCCCTCGGAGATCGCGCCCCACCTCTCCGGACAGCAGATCGATTCCCAGCAACGCCTCGAGGATTCCTGGGGCGAGGTCCGCGACCATCTCGCGGAGGTCTTCGACTGGTCGGGGCTCAAAGGGGTCGAGGCAGAGGAACTCACCGTCTTCCCCGGCATGGACGAGATCTTCTCCCTCGTGGCAGTGCGCGATCACGCCCGCTCCGGGGACTTCGACTGCATCGTCGTCGACTGCGCCCCCACCGCCGAGACGCTGCGCCTCCTCAGCCTCCCCGACGTCCTCTCGTGGTACATGGAGAAGATGTTCCCG
>JASFUV010000059.1:0-6639 GCA_050050155.1 Acidimicrobiia bacterium
GCGCGACAGGTAGCTCACCATCTGGGGATGCATGTCGGTGTGGAACCCCGGGTACGGCAACGTGGCGAAATCGACCGGCTCGGGACGCTCCGGACCCTTCACCGTGAACCAGTCGTCGCCCCGGGTGACCTCACAGCCCGAGCTCTCCATCTTGCGCAGCTCCATGCGGAGGTGATCGGGGTCGCAGCGCCGCACCGTCACCTCACCTCCCGTCCCGGCCGCGGCGAGGGCGTAGGTGCCCGCCTCGAGCCGGTCCGGCACCACCGAATGGCGAGCCGGCGACAGGTTCGGGACGCCCCGGATCTCGATGGTGGAGGTGCCGGCGCCCTCGATCTTCGCCCCCATTGCGTTGAGGAAGCCGGCGAGGTCGGCCAGCTCGGGCTCCCGCGCCGCGTTGCCGATCGTCGTGTGGCCCCTTGCCGCCACCGCCGCCAGCAGGATGTTCTCGGTGGCCCCGACGCTCGGGAACTCCAGGAACACCTCGGTGCCGACCAGCCCGTCGGGGGCGGAGGCTCTCAGCACCCCGTGACGCAGCTCGAACTCGGCTCCCATCTGGCGCAGCCCGTCGAGGTGCATGTCGATGGGCCGGGTGCCGAAGTCGTCCCCGCCCGGCAGCGCCACCCGCGCCTCCCCGCACCGGGCGAGCAGGGTGCCGAGCACCAGGATCGAAGCCCGCATCCGCCGCACCAGCGCCAGGGGAGCCTCGGGGTTGGGATGCTCGGGGACCTCGATGAGGAGCGAGTCGCCGCTGCGGGAGCAGACCGCCCCGATGTGTTCGAGTACCTCGCCCATGATCTCGACGTCGAGGATGCCGGGGACGTTGTCGAGACGGTGACTCCCCGGCGCCAGCAAGGTCGCCACCATGTGCTTGAGGGCGGCGTTCTTGGCGCCGTGGACCACCACCTCACCCGCGAGGGGCGCGCCGCCGGTGACCTTGATCGATGCCATGGAGAGATTGTATTGGTTCCCCCCGTTCACGGGGCCCACCAGGTTCGCTAGCCTCGATGCCCGGAGGAAGGAGGCGTCATGCGACTCGCCCTCGGCGCCGACCACGCCGGCTTTCAACTGAAGGAAGAGCTGAAGGTGCTGCTGGCCGATGCCGGCCATGCCGTCGTCGACCTCGGCACCGACTCCACCGAATCGGTCGACTACCCGGACTTCGCAGCCGCGGTGGGGCGCGCCGTCCTCGCCGGGAACGCCGACCGCGGCATCGTCGTGTGCGGATCGGGAGCCGGCGCCTGCATCGCCGCCAACAAGCTCACCGGGATCCGGTGCGCCCAGGCCACCGACACCTACACGGCGCATCAGTGCGTCGAGCACGACGACGTCAACGTCATCGCCCTCGCCTCCCGGGTCACCGGGACCGCCCTGGCCTGGGAGATCGCAGACGCGTTCCTGGGAGCGACCTTCTCCGGGAAGGACCGGTTCGTGCGCCGCCTCGACAAGGTGGCGGAGCTGGAGCGCGAGCGCGCCTGAGGCGCTTCCGGGGGCAGACACGGCAGCGCCGGGTCGTTACGATGCCTCCATGGACTTCCCCCCCACCGAACGGTTCGTCAACCGTGAACTGTCGCTGCTCGACTTCCAGTTCCGGGTTCTCGGCCTCGCCGAGAACCCCGACCTGCCGCTGCTGGAACGCGTCAAGTTCATCGCCATCGTCAGCCAGAACATGGACGAGTTCTTCCAGGTGCGGATCGCGGGCCTCACCAACCAGGTCGCGACCGGCGTCGTCAAGCGCCGCTACGACGGCCTGACCCCCCGCGAGCAGCTCGAATTGCTCGGACCGAAGGTGGCGGTCCTCAACGACCGCATCGACGACGTGCTCCTCGACGACCTGCTGCCGGCGATGGAGAAGGAGGGGATCCGCCTCGCTCACATCAGCGAGCTGGATCCCGAGGCGCGCCTCCAGCTCGACGAGCAGTTCGAGAACGACATCTTCCCGGTGCTGACTCCGCTCGCGGTCGACCCGTCCCACCCGTTCCCGTTCATCTCGAACCTGTCGCTCAACTTGGCGGTCCTGCTGCGGGACCCGAACGCCGAGGGTCTCCAATTCGCCCGGGTCAAGGTGCCGCCGATCCTGCCCCGCTTCATCGTCCTCCCCGACGGGACGCGGTTCGTCCCCCTAGAGCAGGTGATCGCCAGCCACATCGACCGCCTCTTCGGCGGCCAGGAGGTGATCGACCAGTTCATGTTCCGGGTCACCCGCAACGCCGACTTCGCCGTCGAGGAGGAGGAGGCCGAGGATCTCCTCGCCGCCATGGAGAGCGTGCTCCGCTTCCGCCAGCACTCGGCGAGCGCGGTTCGCCTCGAGGTGAGCCCCCGCATGACGGATCAGGTGCTCGACCTGCTCACACGAGAGCTGGACCTCCCCATGAGCGCCGTGTTCCAGCGCCGCACCCCCCTCGACCTGAGCGGGTTGTGGGCCATCTACGGACTCGACCGACCCGAGCTCAAGGAGCAGCCGTGGGCGCCGCAGACCCAGCCCCGCTTCGCCGAATCGGGCGGCAAGCCGGTGGACCTGTTCGCCGAGATCGCCGCAGGCGACCTCATGGTGCACGTCCCGTACGAGTCGTTCGCCACCTCCACCGGGGCGTTCCTCGCCCAGGCCGCGGCCGATCCCGACGTGCTCGCCATCAAGCAGACCCTGTACCGCACATCGGTGCCGGAGGACCCGGCGATCGGCGGTGAGGAGGCCATCGTGCAGTCCCTCATCGCGGCCGCCGACGCCGGCAAGCAGGTGGTGGTCCTCGTCGAGCTGAAGGCCCGCTTCGACGAGGCCGCCAACATCAACTGGGCGAAGATGCTGGAGAGCGCAGGCGCCCACGTCGTGTACGGGGTGGCCGGCCTCAAGACCCACTCCAAGATCCTGCTGGTGGTGCGGCGCGAAGGCGGCCGGTTGAAGCGCTACGCCCACGTCGGCACCGGCAACTACAACCCGAAGACGGCCCGGCTCTACGAGGACATCGGGATCTTCACCGCCGATCCCAACATCGGCGCCGACCTCTCCGAGCTGTTCAACGCCCTCACCGGCTACGCCCGCTGGGACTCCTACCGGAGCCTGGTGGTGGCGCCGCGGGCGCTGCGCAGCTACATCGTCTCCCGCATCCGGGAACAGGGGCGGCGCGGCGCCGACGGCCGCATCGTGTTCAAGCTGAACCACCTGGTGGACCCCGACATCATCGACGAGCTCTACGCCGCCTCCCAGAGCGGGTGCCAGATCGACCTGGTGGTGCGCGGCATGTGCTCGCTGCGGGCCCTGGTCCCTGGCCTGTCCGACAACATCCGGGTCCGCTCCATCGTGGGACGCTTCCTCGAGCACTCCCGGGTGTACCGCTTCGGCCATCCCGACGACGGCGCCGCCTACTACCTGGGCTCCGCCGACATGATGCAGCGCAACCTCGACCATCGGGTCGAAACCGTCACCCCGGTCCAGGATCCCCTGCTGCGGCTGCGCCTCGAGGAGATGCTGGAGGTGAACCTGGCCGACGACATGCTCGCCTGGGAAATGCAGCCCGACGGCTCGTGGGAGAAGGTCCCGACGGTTGACGGCGTCAACACCCACGACCGGCTGTGGGAACTCGCCCTCGAACGGGCCCGCGGCGCACGGTGACCGATCCGGCGACGCCGCTCACGGAGGAGCCCACCATCTGGGCCGCCGGCGGGGTGGTGCACCGCTACCGCCCCAAGTGGGGCATCCAGTACCTGCTCGTCCACCGCCCCCGATACGACGACTGGTCGCTCCCCAAGGGCAAGCTGAACGACGGCGAGTCGATGGCCGACGCCGCCCTGCGCGAGACCCGCGAGGAAACCGGGTACCGCTGCGCGCTCGGAACCGAGGTCGGCACGATCGCCTACCGCACCACGGCCGCCAACCACAAGGCGGTCCGCTACTGGCTGATGCAGTCGGAGGGCGGCCGGTTCCGTCGCAATGCCGAGGTCGACACCGTCGAGTGGGTCGGGTTCGAGGCCGCCCGGCATCTCCTCAGCTACCCCCGCGATCTGGCCGTCCTGGAACGGGGCCACGCCCTGACGTCGAACCCGGGCGCCTCCCGGCTGTTCCTGCTGCGCCACGCCAACGCCGGGGTGCGTGCCAAGTGGGACGGCCCCGACAAGAAGCGTCCCCTCACCAAGCTGGGCCGGAATCAGGCCGAGGCCATCACCCAGGAGCTGACCGAGTTCCCGGTGACCCGGGTGGTGACGGGGCCTGCGCTGCGGTGCCGCCAGACGGTGGAACCGCTGGCGACCGTGATCGGCGTCTCCGTGGAGCGGGAGGACGCGTTCGGGGAGGGCGCCAAGCCGAAGCGGGTCCTGCGCTGGCTCCAGGGCCAGAAGGGTCAATCGGTGGTCGCCGCCACCCACGGCGACGTGATCGAGAACGTGATCCGGCCCCTCTCCGGCTCGGGGGTGCGGCTGAAGGGCAGGCTCCGCTGGCCGAAGGCGTCGGTGTGGATGTTCGACGTCGTCGACGGCGCCGTCGTCTCCGGCCGCTACCTGGCGCCCCCGACCTGAGCGGCGAACCGTCCCCGGAGCCACCACGCCGACACCTCGACCAGCTCCTCCGTCATGCCCTTCTTCGATGGGTCGAAGCGGGTGAGGAGTCGGAAGGAATGATCGGCGCCCTCCACCATGGCGACGGTGGCGTCGTCGAGACCGGCGGCGACGGCACGGATCAGGTCGGGTGGCCCCAGCCGGTCCCGGCTCCCTGCCAGGAACAGCATCGGGGCCGCGATGCGCCCGAGGTGACTGGTGTCACGAGGCTCGCTCTTGCCGAGGGGCACCAGCGGGTACCCGTAGAAGATCAGGCCGGCCACCGCCGTTCCGTCGGCGGCGAGGTGGGACGCCACCCTGCCCCCCATCGACTTGCCCGCCAGCACCAGGCGGTCGCAGCGGGCGGCGAGGCGGCGGGCGGCCGCCCGGTGGGCCGCCAGCAGCTTCGGGAGCCGGTCGGGCGCCTTCCGGCGCGCCTCGCGATAGGGATAGTCGAACGTGAGGGTGGGGAACCCGGCGCCCGCCAGCCCGTCACGCAGCGCCGTCATGAACGGGTGGTCCTGACCGGCGCCGGCACCCGGGGCGAGCAACACCCCGAGGTCGCGGGCTCGCCGCGGCATGGCGAGCCGGCCCGTCACCTGCTCGCCGGCCGCCCATGTGATCCGCAGTGTCCGCGCCACCGGTGGGAGGGTACCGTGGCGCACCGCCTCCGGTAGCGTGGGCTCCATGACCATCGACATCTCCCCCACCCCCGATGCACACGCCACCGCCCTCGCCGACCTGGTGGCCGCCCGCGTCGCCGCCTCCTCCGGAACGTTCACGCTCGGCCTCGCCGGCGGCTCGACCCCCCAAGCCGGCTACCGGCTCCTCGCCACCCGCCCCGTGCCGTGGGAGCGGGTCGTGCTGTGGCTCGGTGACGAGCGGTGGGTCCCCGAGACCCATCCCGACTCGAACGCGGCGATGGTGCGCCGCACCCTCGCCGGCACCGCAGGCGCCCGCTTCGTCGCCCCCGACTTCACCCTCGGCGACCCGGATCGCGCCGCCGCCGCCTACCAGGACCTCCTCCTCGCCACCTTCCCGACCCGGGACGGGGCTCCCGCCCCCGACCTGATCCTCCTCGGCCTCGGCGACGACGGCCACACCGCGTCGCTGTTCCCCGGCACCGCCGCGCTCGAGGAGCGGTCCCGCAGCTACGTCGCCAATTGGGTCGCCGCCAAGGACACCTGGCGCCTCACCGCCACCATGCCACTGCTGTGGTCGGCGGCGGAGCTGGTCTTCGTCGTCGCCGGTGAGGCCAAGGCCACCAAGGTCGCGGCCGTGATCGAAGACGAGGCGCCGTTCCCGGCCCGTCAGGTGGCGGCCGGGGCTCGGGCCGTGACGTGGCTGCTCGACGAGGCCGCCGCGTCCCGGCTCACGAACCGGCGTCGCCCGTCGTAGTCGTCGTCGGAGGCGGCGGTAGGGTGCCTACCACCCCGCGCCGCACCGTATCGAGGTACACCTGGACGGTCGGGTCGTCGGAGGACAGGCCGGCGGTCCGCTCGACGATGGCGGCGTTCAGTTCGGCGGCGTCGCACCCCAGGCGGGCAGCGGCGAGATCGAGTTCATCCCCGCGCGACGCGAGCTCGGCGAGGACGGCGGGAGGCTCGGCGTCGCCGTTGACGACCGAGAGCGGGACGTCGGCGAGGGCCTCCGCGTAGTCCTCCACCAGGGCCACCCCGACCCGGACCAACCCGCCGCAGCTCTCCGCCTCCGCCGGCTCCGGCACCGCCCGGTCGCACCCGGCAACGGCCATGGTGGCCACCAGCAGAATCGCGACCGCGCTCCGGGGCACGGTCAACCCCCGAGATACCATTCCAGTGTCTCCGGGGTGAGGGTGAGGAAGTACTGCCCCATGTCCGTGGAGGCGGTGAGACGATCGAACCTCGATTCGATCAGGTCGCTCATCGTCTCGAACGAACAACCGATCTCTCCAGCACGGCCCCCGAGCCCTTGCAGCTCCTGTTCGAACTCGGCCGCCCACGCCGGGACCTCGTCACCCGACTCCAGGGTGGTCAGCTCGTCCTCGGTCATGGTGTCGACCCGATCGACGTAGCGCTGGGTGGTGGAGATGAAGCGATCGGCGACGCCCTCGCAGGTCTCGGTGTCGCCCCCGCC
>JASFUV010000060.1:0-6528 GCA_050050155.1 Acidimicrobiia bacterium
GTAGCCCCAGATGAGGTCGACGGAGATGGCGAAGATGGCGAACAGGAAGTAGCGCCCGACCCGGTCGATGAAGAACGTGTCGTTGGTGACGAGCGGCAGCGCGACCAGCAGGACGAGGAGGGCGATTTCGGCGAGACGGCGGGTGGATCGGCCCGGGCCCGGGGCCGGGGCGGCGGGTGGATCCTCGGTGCGGTCTCCTACGGGCTGCACGCTTCCTCGGGGTCCTGATCGGGGAAGCTGTCGACGAGCACGTACTTCCCGCCCTGGGCTTGCACCAGGTTGATCGTCTGTTGGAGGTGGTGGGAGGGGGTGATGGTGACAGGGCCGGTGGGGCCGTCGTAGCTGAGGCCGACGAGGGCGTCGGCGACCGCCGCGGCGTCGGTGGTGCCGGCCTTCTCCACCGCCTGCTTGTAGAGGTAGACCGCGTCGTAGGCGCCGACGCCTTCCCCGCCGGAGGGGATCTCCCCTGCGCCGTACTTGGCGGCGAAGGCGTCGAGGAACGGCTGCACCCCGTCGCCGGCGGCGACGGTGAAGAACGGCAGCGCGGTGTAATCGCCTTCGGCGAGGTCGGCGACGCCGGCGAAGTCGGGGTCACCGAGGAAGATGGTGCCGACGCCGAGGCCGTCGAGCAGGCCGGCGTCGTCGAGGGCCTTGAGAGCGGCGCCCCACACCGCGGGGTAGAGCACGAAGAGGTAGTCGGGCTGGGTATCGCGGACCTGGCGCACCAGCTCGGTGAAGTCCTCGGCGACGAGCGGCAGGTAGAGCTCGGCGACGACGGTGCCGCCGTTCTCCTCGATGATGGGCTTGGCGATCTCGAAGCTGCGGTGGGGCCAGACGTAGTCGGCGCCGAACAACATCACCTTCGGGCCGTACTCCGCCTGGAGGACGGGGATGAGGGGCCGGATCTGCTGGGCGGGAACGGCCCCGAATGAGAAGTACAGCTCATCGCACTTCCCACCTTCGTAGGTCTCGGTGTAGAAGAGCAGCGTCTCGCCTTCCTGCACGACGGTCTGGAAGGCGGCGTCGTTGGCGTCGGAGCCGATCGGTCCCATCACGACGTCGACGTGGTCGCTCTCGACCAGCTTGCGGGCCTTGTCGACGGTGGCGGTGACGTCGGACTGGATGTCCTCGACGATGACGTCGACCTGGCGACCGTCGATGCCGCCGGCGGCGTTGATCTCGTCGACGGCGAGCTGGGCGCTGCGGGAGAGGCTGGTGCCGTAGGTGGCGAAGGCGCCGGTGAGGTCGGCGATGATGCCGATCTTGATCGGTTCGGTGCCGGCCCCGTCGTCGCTGCCGCAGGCGCCGGCGAGGAGGGCGAGGACGACGGCGATGGCGAGTACGTGGCGCTTCTTCATGGGGACCTCTCGTGAAACGGTGATCGGCACTTGATGGACCGACACCCCGACTCAGCGAAAGGTTACGACAAATCGGCCCGGCCGGATCCTTCCTGCTGCAGGAGGGGTGGGGTCGTTGCGCCGCGACCCCCTCGGCTCACTGCGTTTGCCGGTTCCCCCTGATCCCAGGGGGGGACGAGAGGAGTCGTACCAAGTCCCGAGTGTGGGGCCGGAACATCGTGAGGCCTTCATGGAGGCGAAGGCCGCCTGTGATGCCGAGACCGGCGGACCGCCGGAGGCGACTCAGCCGGACGACACGTTCGTTCGGGACGACTGCGAGCAGCTGATCGAGGCGAAGAAGTGTCTCGAGAAGAAAGGCTTCACGATCAGCGAGCCGCCTTCGTTTGAGACGTTCTTGAAGTCATGGGAGACGGGTCCGTCGAGTCCCAATGCGGATATGAGGGATCCGGAGGATTCCGAACAAGCCGAATCGGCATGCCCCCAGCCGCGATGGAGCGTTCGAAGATGCCGCCGCGTGGCGTGGAGAAGGGGGGCGGCCAATCCCGACGATGATGCCCACCCTTCCAGCACCTTGTCAGGCATGATTGCTATGCGCCGCCGTTCGGGTCTGCGTAGAGCCGCGACCAAATCGCCCAGCTAGCTGAAGACTTGTCGGCACGCCCTATTCCCTGGCGGAGTTGGAACTTTGTGGGCTATCGTAGGCTATCTGTGCCTATGCAAGCTGTGTTCCCTGGCCGTGATTCCGGGGCGGGGACGTGAGATTGTCCAGGGTACCCGGCATCAGGAGAATGGCGATTTCTCTCGCTATTCTCCTGTGTGCTTGCGCTTCGGGCTCCGAGGCGGTCACGGAAGAGCCGAGCGAGACCGTCGCCGGTTCGTCCCTGCCGCGGGAGGAGCCGCTTCTGCCAGTGGTCTCCTGCATGGCAGAGCGCGGCTTCTATGTCGAAATCGACCCGGTCGACGGTTCCTTGGGAGGGACGTTCCCCACGGACCAGCGGGACATCTTTCGGGAAACGCTTTCTGCATGTATGTCGGCCGGTGGGCTGGACATGGAGGCGGAGAGGCCACAACTGAGTCGCTCCGACTATGAGCAGCTCTACGAGGCGCATCTCGCGACGGCGATTTGCCTCGAATCCGAAGGCTTCGCAACGACTCCTGCCCCGTCGTTCGAGGTCTTCCTGCAGTCGTCCGGAGAGATCTGGCACTCGTACGACGCCGTGGCACACGATGACTCGCTGTCGCCGGCCGAATGGCAAAGGGTGAACGAGTTGTGTCCCCAGCCATAGGGTCCGGTCCGGTGCTTCGCAGCATGAGCCGGCTCGAGGAGGCGGCCGGGATGTCCACGCTCCCAGCATTCTCCTAGGCTGATTGCCATGCGCCGCATCGTCGTTGCCGTCGCCGGTCTCGCCATCGCCGCGGGGCTGGTCGCCGCCGGATGGTGGGCGGGTCGGGAGACGCTGGCCACCCCGCGGGATCCCCTCACATCTGTCGAGCCGGTTACCTATGAGGTGGTCGAGCAGACGCTGGAGCGCACCCTTACGTTCGCCGCGGTGGCGGAATGGTCGCTGTCTCCGGGCGTGCGCAACACCGCCGCCGGCACGGTGACGGCAGTGGACATGGTGCCGGGGGGCACGATCGGGCAGGGCGACGTTCTCTACGCCGTCGATCTGCGCCCGGTGATCGCCGCCCAAGGGACCGTTCCCTCGTTCCGGGATCTGCGACTGCGGGACGAGGGTCCCGATGTCGCCCAGCTCCAGCAGCTTCTCACCGATCTCGGCTTCTACGGCGGCGACATCGACGGCACGCTCGGCACCGGCACGAGGACGGCAGTGAAGGCATGGCAGAACAGCCTCGGTATCGAGGACGACGGCGTCGTCCGTCGCGGCGACGTGCTCTTCTTCCCGGAGCTGCCCCGCCGGGTCGTGCCGGGTGAGACCATGGAGGTCGGCGCCACCCTGGCCGGCGGGGAGACTGCCGTCGAGTACGTGGAGGGCGACCCCCGCTTCTGGATCCCGCTGACCACCGAGCAACGCTCGCTGGTGCCGTTGAGCGCCCAGGTGCGCATCACCCACGGCGATGACGTGTGGGAAGCACAGATCGACCGGGTCGAGGAACACACCTCCGAGGGTCGGCTCGACTTCGTGCTCACCTCGCCCGGCGGCGGCAGCGTCTGCGGCGCCGACTGCGAGACTGTCGTGCCCCTCACGGAACGCACCAACTACCCGGCCGAGATCGTCGTCATTCCGCGGACCGCCGGGCCGGTGGTGCCGATCGCCGCCCTCGCCACCAGTCCCAGCGGCGAGGTGTCGGTACGGCTCGCAGCCGGCGGTGAGCGTCCGGTAACCGTACTCGTGACCACCGGGGGGCTCGCCGTCGTCGAAGGGGTCGATGCCGGGGAGGTGCTGCTGCTGCCCCTCGAGGAGCCGGAGCAGTGATCGAGGTCGAGGACCTCCGTTTCTCCTACCGGCGGGGCGGCGAAGAGCTGTTCGGAGGACTCACCTGCGCCTTCCCCGCCGGGCAGGTGACGGTGGTCACCGGGCCGTCGGGGGCCGGCAAGTCGACGCTCATGTACCTGCTGGGTCTGCTGCTGACACCGACCGGCGGGGCGGTGCTCTACGACGGGCGCCGTGCCAGCGCCCTACGGGACCGAGAGCGGTCTCGGCTGCGCGCCACCGATGTCGGGTTCGTGTTCCAGGACGCCGCTCTGGACCAATCGCGGACCGTGCTCGACAACGTGGTCGAGGGCGCCCTCTACCGGGGCACCTCCCGGCGGCGCACGGAAGCGCGCGCCCGGGGGCTGCTCGACCGTTTCGGGGTCGAGTTGCGGGAGACGCACCGCCCGGGAGAGGTGTCCGGGGGGCAGGCGCAGCGCATCGGGCTGTGCCGGGCGCTGATCAAGGAGCCGGTGATGGTGCTCGCCGACGAGCCCACCGGGAACCTGGACCGGGCCAGCGCCGACGTGGTACTCGACGCTCTGGTCGAAGTGGCCCGCACCGGTGCAACCGTGGTCACCAGCAGCCACGACCCGGCGGTGGTGGAGAGGGGTGATCGTGTCGTCGCGCTCTGATCATGGGCTGGGTCCGTTCGCTCTCACCGGTGAGGCGCTGCGGGTGGCGCTGGCCCAGCCGGTGGCGTCGGTGATGACCAGCCTCATCGTGGCGGTGGTGTGCGGCGTCATCCTCTCGACGACGGGGCAGACGGTCCAGGCCGAGGCGCAGGTGCTGTCTCGCATCGACGACGCCGGGACCCGTTCGATCGTGATTACCGACGAGAAGGGCGACGCCGGGCTCCGACCCGCCGCCGTCGAGCGGATCGCCGGACTCTCCCGGGTCGACTGGGTCATCGGCATCGGTTCAGCGGTTGACGGGAGGAACGTGGTGATCGGCGCCGGGGGAACGCCGGCACCGGTGCGGACGCTCCACGGGGACGTCCCCGCGGCGCTGGCCGTTGTCGGGAAGCAGCCCCAGTCGGGGGAGGCCCTGGCCGGGTCGGAGGCGGTGGCGACGCTCGGGCTGGAGTATCCGATCGGCGCGGTCGAGCTCACCGACGGCACCGAAGCGGTCATCGTCGGCGGTTTCACTGCCACCGAGCCGCTCACATTCCTCAACCGAAGCGTCCTCCTCGTCCCGGCGGAGGCGGATACGACGCCGCTGCGGTCGATCCACGTGCTGGCGGCCCGCCCCGAGGACGTCGAACCGCTCACCACGGCGATCCTCGCCGTGCTCGACCCCGAGAGTGCATCGTCGCTGTCGGTGCAAACCTCCGAGACCCTGGCCGACGTCCGGGCCGCCGTCGCCGGCGAGCTGGGCCGATTCTCGCGTTCGCTGGTGCTGCTGGTGCTTGGGGTCGGGCTGGTGCTGGTGGCGCTAACGGTGCATGGGGCAGTGACACTCCGTCGGCAGGACTTCGGGCGGCGCCGCGCCCTCGGCGCCAGCCGGGCGGCCATCGTGGCACTGGTGGCGATCCGCAACGTCGCCGTCGGTCTGGTCGGTACCGGGATCGGGGTCGCCACCGGGGTCTTCCTCGTGTGGCGTTGGACCGGGGCAGCGCCACGGCCGCTCTTCACGCTGGCGGTGGGGATCCTCGCCGTGCTGGCCACCCTGGCCGCGTCACTGCTGCCGGCTCTCGTCGCCGCCTACCGCGACCCGGTCCGGGTGCTCCGGGTGCCGTGAGAGAGCTGCCGCAACCGACCGCCAGGGGACGAAACGATCAGCGGCCAGGGGAAGCGGGGTGCAACAGCACCACCGGGATCTCACGGTCGGTGCGGCTCTGGTAGACCCGGTAGCCGTCGTAGGCGTCGAGAACCCGGGGCCACAGCTCGGCACGGATCTCGTGCGGGGCGGTCTCGGCGATCACCCGGTGACGCTTCCCGAGGACCTGGACGGTGGCGTGGGGTTCGGCGCGCAGGTTGCGGTACCACTCCGGGTGCCGGTCGCGGCCTCCCCACGAGGCGATGATCACGTAGTCGGCGCCGCGACGCAGGTAGAGCAGCGGCACGGTGTGGGGTTGCCCGCTGCGGCGGCCGGTGGTGGTGAGCAGCAGCATGTCGTTGTCGACGAGGCGGCGCCCGATACGGCCCCGGCTGGCGCGGTACAACAGGGTGTGGAAGGTGGAGAGGGCCTTGGCGGTACGGTCACGCATGGCCTGTCAGGCTATCCGGCCCGGCGGGGGTCAGGTGCCGATCGCCACGGTGCGCCGCAGGCGCCGCGCCATCAGCAGCACCGGGGGCACCAGCACCGCCACGGTGATGAAGGCGACGACGACGTCGCCCCACACGTCGCCCAGTGACGCGCCCCTGATCCCGATCTCGAAGATCGGCTGCAGGAAGTAGTAGGTGGGCGACAGCTTCGGGATCCACTGCGGCAGGCTGGGCCAGATGTAGAAGATCACCGGGTAGAAGATGAGGATGGCGCCGCCTTTGACCGTGGCGAACAAGGTGTTGAGGTCCTTAGCCCACGATCCGAGCATGACCCCGATCTCGGCCATCATCACCGAGGCGCTCAGCAGGACGAGTACCAGCGCCACGGCGTGGCCGCCAAAGGCGTTGTTGAGGGCGAGGGTGATCACGCCGGTGAGGGTGGCGAGCACCACCCCGACGCCGACCTTGGCGGCGAGGACGTCGTAGATGGTCGCCGGGCTCACGAGCAACACGCTCAAGGTGTGGCGTTCC
>JASFUV010000061.1:0-6527 GCA_050050155.1 Acidimicrobiia bacterium
ATCCGCGCCGTCGAGAAGTTCGACTGGCGCAAGGGCTTCAAGTTCTCCACCTACGCCACCTGGTGGATCCGGCAGGCGATCACCCGCGGCCTCGGCAATTCGGGGCGCACCATCCGGCTCCCGGTCCACATGGTCGACGTGGTGCGCACCGTGCAGGAGACGGAGGCGGCGCTGCGCGACACGCACCGCCGCCGGCCCACCGTGACCGAGATCGCCGAGATCAGCGGCCTCGACGAGGACAAGATCACCATCGCCCTCACCGCCCCCGACGACTGCATCTCCCTCGACCGCCCGGTCGGCGAGGACGGGGATGCGAGCCTGGGCGACTTCGTCGAGGACGCCGACGCGGAGGACCCTTTCCTGGTGGTGGCCGAAGGGGCCCGGCGCGAGCAGCTCGACAAGGCCCTCACCATGCTCGACGAGCGGGAACGGCACGTGATCACGCTCCGCTACGGCCTGAAGGGCGAGACGCCACGCACCCTCTCGGACGTCGGCAAGTCGCTCGGGATCACCCGGGAACGGGTCCGCCAGATCGAGACGCGGGCGCTCGGCAAGCTGCGCCATCCCGCCGCCGCCTACGACCTGGAGAGCCTCCTCTGAGGAGCGGCGCCGGTCAGAAGAGGCGCAGCGCCGCCGAATCGGCCCCGCGCAGCTCGTCGTAGTCGACCTCGACCCAGGTGATGCCCCGATCGGCGGCGAGGAGCCGGGCCTGCGGTTTGATCCGCTGCGCCACCAGCATCCCCCGCACCGGGGCCAGCCGCTCGTCCCGACCGAGGAACTCCAGGTAGCGACCGAGCTGCTCGACGCCGTCGATCTCGCCCCGCCGCTTCACCTCGATCACCACCGTGGACCCGTCGGCGCCCCGGCACAGCAGGTCGACGGGCCCGACCGGGGTCGGGTACTCCCTCCGGATCAGGGTCATGCCCTCTTCGAGCAGCTCGACCCGTTCGGCGAGCAGCGCCTGGAGTTCGGCCTCGACGCCGTCCTTCTGGAGTCCCGGATCGTCACCCAGCTCGATGCTGGTCTCGAAGTGCACCTCGGCGATGGTGATGGTGAGGCGTTCCCCTTTGGGGTTGGTCACGATCCAGCGCCCCTCCTCCTCGGTGAGGGTGTTGGGGGCGTTCATCCAGTTGAGCGGCTTGTAGGCGCCTCCGTCGGCGTGGACCGCGACACAGCCGTCGGCCTTCACCATCACCAAGCGGGTGGCCATGGGGAGGGACGCCTTGAGCCGCCCCTCGTACTCGACGCTGCATTCGGCGACCAGGATCCGCATCCCGTCGAGCGTAGTGGCAGCCCGCCGTGACGGCGGTGCCGATCAGCCGACCGCCCCCACCATCTGCAGCTCGATGAGGCGGTTCAGCTCGACGGCGTACTCCATCGGGAGCTCCTTGACGATCGGCTCGATGAATCCCGCCACGATCATGGCGGTCGCCTCCTCCTCGGTGAGGCCACGGCTCATCAGGTAGAAGAGCTGCTCCTCGCCGACCTTGGAGACGGTGGCCTCGTGACCCATGTCGATGTCGGACTCCTCGATCTCCATGTACGGATAGGTGTCGGACCGGGACGCCTCGTCGAGGATGAGGGCGTCGCAGCGCACGAACGACTTGGACTGCTCGGCGCCCGGTTCGACCCGGACCAGGCCGCGATAGCCGGCCCGTCCCCCGTCCTTGGAGATCGACTTGGAGGTGATCAGGGACGAGGTGTTGGGAGCGACGTGCACCATCTTGGCGCCGGCGTCGAGGTGCTGGCCGGCGCCGGCGAAGGCGATGGAGAGCACCTCACCATGGGCGCCCTCTTCCATCAGCCACACCGCCGGGTATTTCATGGTGAGCTTGGATCCCAGGTTGCCGTCGATCCACTCCATGGTGGCGTTGCGGTACGCGGCGGCCCGCTTCGTGACCAGGTTGTAGACGTTGTTGGACCAGTTCTGGATCGTGGTGTAGCGGCACCGCGCCCCTTCCTTCACCACGATCTCGACCACCGCGGCGTGGAGCGAGTCGCTGCTGTAGGTGGGTGCGGAGCATCCCTCGACGTAGTGGCAGTAGGCGCCCTCGTCGACGATGATCAGGGTCCGTTCGAATTGGCCCATGTTCTGAGCGTTGATCCGGAAGTAGGCCTGGAGCGGCTGGTCGAGGTGGACGCCGGGCGGAACGTAGATGAAGCTGCCGCCCGACCAGACCGCCGAGTTGAGAGCGGCGTACTTGTTGTCGTTGGGCGGGATGATGGTGCCGAAGTACTCGCGCACCAGCTCGGGGTGCTCCCGGAGCGCGGTGTCCATGTCGGAGAAGAACACGCCGAGGGCGGCGAGGTCCTCCCGGTTGCGGTGGTACACCACCTCGGACTCGTACTGGGCGGTGACCCCGGCGAGGTACTTGCGTTCCGCCTCGGGGATGCCGAGCCGCTCATAGGTCTTCTTGATGGACTCGGGCACCATGTCCCAGTCCTTGGCCTGACCCTCGGTCGGCTTGATGTAGTAGTAGATGTCGTCGAAGTCGATCTCGTCGAGATCGCCGTCGCCTCCCCACTGCGGGACCGGCTTGCGCAGGAACCGCCGGTATGCCTTGAGCCGGAACTCCAGCATCCAGTCGGGCTCGTGCTTCATCGCCGACATCTGGCGGATGATGTCCTCGTTGAGACCCTTCTGGGGCTTGAAGACGTAATCCTCCTCGTCGGCCCAACCGAGTTGGTAGCCGCCGAGATCGACATCAACGGTGGTCATCGGGCCACGCTCCTCACGACGTCACGGTGAATTTCCACTATAGCCATAGGTGGATTGTCTCATGCCGGTTCCTGTGGCACAACCGCGGGCCGGACGCTAGCCAGCCGGCCCCGGAGCCGGAAATGTGGCGATCCCGCCGGGACGGTGGTGTGGGAGTGGGGGAAGACCGGGACCGACCCGGCGGGACCGCATCTGTACCAACGCCGTGGCGCCGCCCCGTGTTCCGCCGTCCCGGGACCGACCCACCGGCCCGTAGGCTGCCCCCATGCCCATCATCGTGATCGGAGCCGACACCGCCACCGGCGCCGCGGTCGCCACCGCGCTGGTCGATCAGGCCGCGGAACTGCGGCTCTTCGTCACCGATCCGACCGCCGTGGCCGGTCTCCCCGCCACGGTTCGTGTCGCGGTCGGCGACGTCTCCGACGGCACCCACATCGGGGCCGCGGCCCACGATGCCTTCTGCGCCGTCGTCATCGAGGAGGCTGCAGGCGACGACCGTCCCATGGCCTTCGCGACCGACCCGGCGGCGGTGCTGGCGCAATGGGTGGACGGGCTGTCCGACGCCGGGGTCCACCGCTGCATCTGGGTGGGCGCCCCCGGCACCGCGGACCGGTTCCGCGGCGTCGCTCCCGAGCTGGCCGTGGTGGACCCGCGGGGTCGCGCCCTGGAGGAGGTCGCGGCCGAGGTGGCGGCGATCGACGAGGCGGGACGGCTCGACCAGGATCGGTGACCCGGACCTGCGCCTAGAACACCTCCGGGCACCATGGCGCCCGGTCCCAGCGGAACATGGTGTCGGCCGCCACCACCGCCTCGGCGGTCCCCTCGATGAGACCGGCGTCGGCGAGGACGGTGGCGCTCCGCCCCCCGAGGTAGAGGGCCGCCAGGGTGGATGCGCTGAGGGTGATGTGCGGGTCGGAGTCGCTGCGCTCGCACTCGGCGGCGCCCTCCTCGACGCTCAGCCGGAACGTGCCGTCGTTCCACGGGCAGAAGGCGTCGACAACCCTGATCGCCAGCGTCCCGTCCATCTGGTAGCGGCGGCCGGCGAGGGCGGCGGGGACATCGATGAGGCGCACCCACAGGCCGTCGTCGACCCGCCGCTCCACTTTGCGGCCGTCGCTCGCCAGCCAGATGAGGGCGGGATCGGCCGGGCCGTGCTCCCACCGCACCTTGGGGTGCAGGTCGATCCGACTCAGGAACCGCCACAGGGCCCGCTCGGTGTCCCCGTCGATCGCGATCACCTCGGTCACCTGCACTTCGCCCACGGCGTGCCCGCCGTCCCAATGCGGCTTCTGCCGGTAGGTGACGTAGCCGGTGACGGCGTCGCCGATCGACGCCACCACATGACGGGAGGCGGAGGCACCGTGTCGCCACTGCGGGGGGTCGAACAGGAGCCGCTCATCCCACCACGCCAGGCTGCGCCCCAATGTGCCGGGTCGGCGACGGCGGGCCCGTTCGTAGACCGCGGGGAGGACGTCACGGACCTCGTCCTCGCCCAGCTGGGTGAGGGTGTGGCCGCTCGGTTCGCCTGCGATCTCGACCTGACGGCCGTCGAACGCGAGCGCCACCGCATCGGTGGCCACCCCGAACCCGAAGCGGCCGTAGATGGGCCATTCCGCCGCCCACAGCCCGCCGACCGGATCGCCCCGCTCGTGGGCCTGGTCCATGTAGACCCGCACCATCGACGACATCACGCCTCGACGGCGATGGGTGGGTCGCACCGTCACCATCGTGAGCCCGGCCAGCGGGAGCACCCCTCCGGGCACGGTGAGATCGAACGGCATGTCGGCGGAGGTGCCGACGATGGTGGCCCCCTCGAACGCCGTGGCGGTCCGCTCCAGGGGGTGGTTTGCGGAGAATCGATCGCTGGCTTCCTGGAGGAACTCGCCGCCAAAGACATCGACGCATGCCTTCTGGAAGTCGACGACCTCGTCTTCGGTGATGGGTCGGATGACGATGGACATGGCCGCAAGCTATCAGGTCGCCGCCGCCAAGGGACATCCCGCCCTGCGATAGGATCGGCCTCCGCGACGAGAGAGGAACGCACACCATGGGCCCGATCCGGATCGCCGCTCAGCTGCACCCTCAGCACGCCGAGTATGCGGACATCCGGCGCGGTGCCGCCGCCGCCGAGGAGGCCGGTGTCGACCTCCTCCTCACCTGGGATCACTTCTACCCCCTCTACGGCGATCCCGACGGCAAGCATTTCGAGTGCTGGACGATGCTCGCCGCCTGGGCCGAGACCACCTCGGCGGTCGAGATCGGCGCCCTCGTCACCTGCAATTCGTACCGCAACCCGCAACTCCTGGCCGACATGGCCCGCACCGTCGACCACATCTCGGGCGGTCGCCTCATCCTCGGAATCGGGTCGGGGTGGTTCCGCCGCGACTACGAGGAGTACGGCTACACCTTCGGCACCGCCGGGGAGCGGCTCCGGGCGCTGGATCGTGACCTGCCGCTCATCAAGCGGCGCTGGGCGTCCCTCAACCCGCCACCGACCCGGCCCATCCCGGTCATGGTGGGCGGCGGCGGCGAGAAGGTGACACTGCGCATCGTCGCCGAGCAGGCCGACATCTGGCACGCCTTCGGATCCCCCGAGACGATGCGCCACAAGAGCGCCGTCCTCGACGAGTGGTGCGCCAAGGTGGGCAGGGATCCCGCCGAGATCGAACGCTCCACCGGCATCGACTGGGGCAACATCAAGGGCGACCCGATCGAGGTGGGCGAGGCGTACTACGAGCTCGGATTCCGTCTCTTCACCTTCGGCCTCAACGGTCCCGCCTACGACCTCGCCCCGCTCGCGCCGTGGTTGGAGTGGCGGGACGCCAAGAACGCCGGGTGACGGTCACGACCCGGTGACGCCCCCGGCCCGGTAGCGCACGACCGAGCCCGGCTCCGGGAGGACATCCCTGCTCGCCGCGTCCGGGATGGGTGCTCCCGCCACCGTCTCCAGGGGGACCACCCCGGCCCAGATCGGGAGAGCCTGGTCGTCCTCCTCGTCCTGTGGCGGTCCGGTGCGCACCTTGGCCGACGCATCGTCGATGGCGACCGCCACCACCAAGGTCCCCTTCATCTCCTTGTCGGTGATCGGCCGCACCTCCTCCCAGCGTCCCGGGATAACGTGTTCGACCAGCGCCCGCAACGCCGCACTCTTCTCGTCAGGATCCTCGACGAGGCGGCCGGTGCCGAACACCATCGCCGACCGGTAGTTCATGGAGCTGTGGAACGCCGACCGCGCCAGCACCAGGCCATCGACCACGGTGACGGTGACGCAGACCTCGGCGCCGGTCTTGAGGTGGCGCAGCATGCGTGATGCCGGCGATCCGTGAAAGTAGAGGGTGTCTCCCACCCTGGCGTGAATGGTCGGGATGACGACCGGGTCGCCACCGTAGACGAACCCGACGTGACAAATGGGCGCGGTGTCGATGATGGCGTCGATCGTGTCGCGGGTGTGGTCCGCCCGGTCGGGCTTGCGGCGCACCTCGGTGCGGGGAGTGGGACCTTCGGGACGCATCACGGGAGCCTACCCGCCCGTTCCCAGCCCGGAGGACGCGACACACCGGTTGATCCACCCCGGATCTACACTTCCGATCTCGTGCGAATCACCGCGCTCGGCGCCCTCCTCCTGGTCCTCCTCACCGCCTGCAGCGGCGCCGGTGAAACGCCGTCTGCGCCTCAGGAGACTGCGGCGCCGCTCACCACGCTGGCGCCCGTCGGCAGCTCGTCCACGATTCCTTCCCCCACGACCACCACGACCACCGTCGGTGTGCTCCCCACCGACCGGGTGACGGCCGCGGTGGTGGGCCACCCC